>SLDV01000019.1 GCA_007125165.1 Geobacteraceae bacterium
TAATCCCGGCGCCGGATGCGTCAAAGATCGCCTGGATTTCGTCCTTGGCAAGGGTCAGCTCTTCGTTGGTTTCCTGCAGATTTTCGAGGACCTGACGGAAGGAATCGGTGACGATTCCGATTGGATCAATCGCCAGGAGGGTATCATTATCGAGTTCTTCGGGCGCCAGCGGGAGAGTACCAATAACCTCCAGCATGGTATTGGTCTTCAGACGAACGTAACCGTACAACTGCTGTTCACGTTCAAACAGAACGTTCTTTTCGTGTGTCAGCTGCACCAGTTGTTTTTTCAGGTCCTGCAACTCGTGAGCAGCATCAGCGGGTGCCAAGCCACCTGGAACTACTGTATCAGGCCTGGTAACAGAACTCATAAAAATCCGTCTTTCATCGATCGGGCCTTGAACACATCAACAGAGTAGCCGTTGCGCACATCTTTCACTTCAAAAGTATAACCCATACTTTTGACTGCTTCGCAGATGCGATTGGTCGATTCATGATTATCGATCAAAAAGACCAATCTAATATCACCACATTGCAGCCCCTCTTTATGCTTGTTCAATTCCCGCAATGCAACCAGCAGAGATGAGGGGCAGACAAATCCCCGTGCGTCTACCTGAACAGTATTGGTTGTGGCATGAGACATGAGAATAACTCCTTTCTCAAACCCGTACGACATAATGCGTCAGCAGCCGTGTTCCGATCCAGGCGCCGGGAAACAAACCGATAAAAAAGAGCGCGCTCTGCAGCGACAGCAACGGAATCCCTCCGAGCAGATGCCAGACATTGCACGCTGGGCTCATGCGTGATGCCATCCCCATCAGAACACCCCCAAGCATAGCAGAAACGAGTTGAATGCCTGGCACATTCCAGTGAATGGTAAATTTTTTCATCTGCACGCTGGAGAAAAACGATCCCAGAACAATACCTCCAATCAAGGGAAACTGAACCAGGGACAGACCGTCCAGATAAGGGCCGGGACCGGCAGTTAAAACGCGTTCAGTCAGCGGTGAATAGTAGGTAAAGCCTCGCAGTTGCAGAAAATCCTGTGAAGCGATCCAGGCAGGCGCAACAAGCTGGGCAGCATAGGCCCCGGCCTTTGAGTAACTGGTAGTAATACCCAGGGGCATGCCGACAGTAATAAAAGAAACCACCGTGATTAAAGCCAGCAACACACCAGCAGTCCAGGGCTGCAGAAATCCAGGGACAAAAGATGGTCGCACCAGCACCCCCTGCCGTTGCCAACGAGCAACCATATAAAGCAACAACAGCACAACAACGGCCATTGTCACCGTCTGATTCAAACCTAACAGTTGTGGCAGAGTTGCCGATTCACTCAACCTTGTTTTTTGTGCCAGCCCGGCCCAATAGGGATGCAGGCTGACATAAGCAAAACTACCGACAACCATTCCCATAATAGCTACAAAAGCAGAAAGGCTTCCTGCGCCGAACTTATACAGGGCCCCGACAACACAGCCGCCGGCCAACACCATCCCGATGCCAAAAAAAAACCCACCGGCCAGGGTGGTCAATGACGGCATCCCGAATGACGATGATGGCAGCTCATACACAACCCATCCGGCCAGACGAGCTATCTCAATAAAGACAATATTCAAGGCGATGAGCAGTACCAGACTGGGAAACAGGGGGCTGTGACGAAACAGAAAAATATCACGGATGGCTCCGGCAAGACAGAAGTCGGAACGATGCATGACCACACCGCCAACCAGGCCCAGGCCCAGAGATATCAGAATGATCAGTATCGCACTGCTCATCGAATCACCCTTACAGATAAACAAAGAAAACCTTAATTAGCATAATAACATATAGCTAGACTTTACCGAACAATCGCAATATTGGCAAGTGCAATTGTTTATATCAATCTGCCCTCAGATCAAACAACCATGAGAAATATCACATTATGGTTATCACTTACTCAGGATAAAAAGTCGGTTGATATATAAATTGACACTTCCTTGATCCATATCAAGGTTGTTCGCCAAAAGAATCATTATCATCGGACACAGGATACGCTTTAAACAACCAGACAACAGACAGGAGAAAAACATGACAACAGTTGAACTGATCAAAAATGTTTCCAAGAGTGAAGTCCACATCACTACCGACCTGATTGAATATGCTAAGCAAAAGGTCGTCAGCCGCACTCTGGCACAGAACGACCATTTGACCCTGACCCTGTTCGCCTTTGATGCCGGTGAGGGAATCAGCAGTCACGCATCCACCGGAGATGCCATGATCCAGGTACTCGACGGCGAAGCCCTGATCACCATCGGCACAGAAAAATTCACCGTAAACAGCGGTGAACTGATCATCATGCCGGCAAACATTCCCCACGCCGTGGATGCCGCCAAGCCTTTTAAAATGTTGCTTACGGTTGTTAAACCACCGATTGATGCTTAGGAGTGCTTAGGAGACAATTACACCCTGCCCTTTGCCGTTGTGCGGCGGGCGATTTTATTCCACAGTTTCCTGGCTTCTGGTGTCAAATGTTCAAGGTCGAGGTAGATTAGAAAAAAGCGGAGACGATCGCTGCGACTCCAGCTTTGGGAGTGGCGGTTGAGGGTGTACAAATCGCGAAAGGTCGCAAAGCTCTTGTGTATACGGACCTTGGCTTTTTCCAGGTCGATGATGCGCACCTTGATTCCATCTCCGGCTAAACGGACAAAGATATGTTTCGGATAAAAACAGTTGTGCTGAATCCGGCACTGATGCATCTGTCTCATGACGGCGGCAACAGCCGTCATCAGCTCTTTGCGGGTGTTGCGGTCCGGAAAACCGTCGTGAGCCCAACGGGTGGTCAGAGCTTCCAGAGATTCATAGCCGTCCAGGGCCTCGGTACAGAGGATAGCACGCAGGTTGCCGTCTATCCGGCGTACAGCAAAGTAAATTGGTTCCAGGGCAGGTACGGATGAGCGCTTGAACAGCAGGATGTTGTTCATCTCGCGGACAAAGGTCGACATGCCGAAGGGATGACGTGGTGTTCGGGTGATGTGATTCTCCTGACGCTTGAGAAACATGCCGACAGTGCCGCCATCAGGCGTTGCCAGATCGCAGCGGGAAACCCCACTCCAGCCCCCACGGCGCTCGTTGGGCGGCTCAAACCAATCGGCTTCGAGTTTCCACAGCCTGTCAAAGCTACCCAGGTTGTTATGATCCAGCAGTTGCTGCCAGTGCTCGGTGCAATAGTCTTTCATGTTACCCTTCTATTATGGTTGTCTTCTCAACTGGATAAAACACTAAGTCGATTTGTCCGGGCTGTTTTGTCTTAATACATAAAATCAGACAACAAAACCTCCAACAACAACCAAAGCTAAAATGGGAAACCAGATATCTACCTGATTTCCCATTTTTTATTTGGTGCCCGGGACGAGAATCGAACTCGTACAGGATTACTCCCGAGGGATTTTAAGTCCCTTGCGTCTACCAATTCCGCCACCCGGGCGCGTGACCTATCTTATTGATTACGCCGACACTGTCAACTGCAAAAATCTGTCCTGTGTCTACCGGGGTTACTGATGTAAAAAATCCAGGGGCGGTTGGTCTTCCAGCAACCCGCAATTGTAGCAGCGATTGAAAAAAAGGTTCAATCCTTTGAGATGATCGTCATCGAGTTGATAACTGATACTGCTCCAGTAAGTTATGATCTGCTCGGGCGTCAGTCCGGTGGCTCCGGCCGCTGTACGAGCAAAACGTTCGGGCTGGCTCATAACCTGACAACGTGAGCGCAACAGTTGTTCAGAGAGGGCTTCCAGAGCCCCTCGATGCCGCTTAAGGGAGCTGCGACGCACCATCCACAACGCAAAAACAAATGGCAACCCGGTATGCTGATGCCAGAGGGCTCCGAGGTCATAAATTTTTACTCCTGCCGGCACAGCCGTCGCAAGCTTAAGTGCTCGATCACCGATCAGCAGCGCCGGTTTTCCAGCACAGACCAGCTTTTCGACCGATCCGGAGGGAACGCGGGTAACAACACGCTGAACATTGAAACCATCACGCAGCAGAATTTCCAGCAAATTGATTGATGTGGCAGACTCGCCGGTGATGGCGATTTCTTTTCCATCGAGCCATTCCAGACTGTCGACAGAAAAAAGCAGGACACTGGCAATTCGACCGACAGAAGAGATGGAATGACCGGGAAGCAACAGATAATCGCGCCAGTTGCGGGCATATTCAAAGGAAGAAGATGGACTGGCATCCAGTTCTCCACGCTGTAGCATCAGATTAAGTTCAGAAGGCACTCCTGGAATCAGCTGCCCCTGAAAACCCTGTTCCTTGAGCAACCCGAAAAACGGAACACAATTGAGGTAACTGATATATCCCAGTGTGAGCGATGTACGAGACAAACCCATAGGTGTTTTTCCAAAAAAACAGGACAGGAGAGTAACTCCTGCCCCATTCAACTTGAGTTGATCCTTTTATCCTAAATCTTGGTACGTTCCAGAAAGTTTGTATCAAAATTGCCGTCGATAAAATCTTTATTGGCCATCATTTTCTTATGGAAGGGAATCGTGGTTTTGATCCCCTCGATAATATACTCGTCAAGAGCCATGGCCATCCGCCTGATCGCTTCTTCGCGGGTTTCCGCATGGACAATCAACTTGCCGATCATCGAATCATAATGGGGCAACACCGTGTACTGGTCGTACATGGCGCTTTCAATCCGTACCCCCATACCGCCGGGAGTATGATAGCCGGTTATCTTTCCGGGAAAGGGAGTGAACTTTTCCGGGTCTTCCGCATTGATCCGACACTCTATCGAGTGTCCCCTGATGACGATATCTTCCTGCTTGTAACGCAACGGGATGCCGGCGGCAGCTCTGATCTGCTCTTTGATGATGTCGACCCCTGTCACCATTTCAGTTACCGGATGCTCAACCTGGACCCGGGTATTCATTTCCATAAAGTAGAAACGACCGTCCGTATCAAGCAGATACTCCACTGTGCCGGCACTGGAATAGCCGGACGCTTTGGCGGCAGCAACCGCACATGAGCCCATTTCCTCACGCAACTCCGGAGTTAATACCGGACATGGGGCTTCTTCGATCAACTTCTGGTGACGCCGCTGGATGGAGCAATCCCGCTCTCCCAGATGAATGACATTGCCATGTTTGTCGCCAAGGATCTGGATCTCAACATGCCGGGGGTGCTCACAGAATTTTTCGATGTAAACATCGGCCCGACCGAAACCGGCCTGGGCCTCCGAGCGAGCTGTTGCCAGAGCGTTGGCCAATGACGCCGGTGAGTGGACAATCTTCATACCGCGTCCACCGCCACCCGCGGAGGCCTTGATAATCACTGGATAACCGATCTCTTCGGCAATCTGCTGAGCTTCTTTGGTACTCTGGATGCTCTTGTTAGTCCCGGGCAGAATCGGCACACCTGCAGCAGTGACTGTTTTACGGGCTGTGATTTTATCCCCCATCAAGCGCATACTATCGGCGGAGGGACCAATAAAAGTGATACCGCATTCTTCACAGATTTCTGCAAACTCGGCGTTTTCCGACAAGAAACCATAGCCCGGATGGATAGCGTCGGCATCAGCGATTTCTGCGGCGCTGATAATCGCCTTCATATTGAGATAACTTAAAGCACTAGGCGTCGGGCCGATACAGATACTTTCATCCGCAAGGCTCACATGCAAAGCTTCATGATCCGCCATTGAGTAAACTGCAACGGTCTTGATCCCCATCTCTTTGCAGGCGCGGATAATCCGCAGGGCGATTTCCCCGCGATTGGCAATCAGAATTTTATGAAACATTTTTTATCACTCCTGCCTGAATTGAGTCATTATTTCTGAATAGATATTCTACGGGCATTAAAGCCGTTCTACCAGAAACAGTGTCTCTCCATACTCTACAGGAGCAGCATCGTCCTTAACGACTTCGACAATCTTGCATTTGAATTCGACTTCGATTTCGTTGAACATCTTCATCGCCTCGACCAGACACAGAACTTGTCCGGCCTCGACAATATCTCCGGTCTTGCAGAAGGGATCGGCTTCGGGCGATGGTCTACGGTAGAATGTACCGACAATCGGTGATGGAATGGCTTCATACTTGCTGCTCAGATCAGGTTCAGGGGCCGCAGCACTTACTGGAGCGGCGGCCGGCGCTGCTGGAGCATGTGCGGCAGCGGCAGGAGCCGGTGCATAAATAACTTCTTTATCCGGTCCGCGCCTGATCTGAATCTTGCCCAGAGAACTTTCCATATTGAATTCAGTAATGTCGGTTTCGGTAATAGTTTTTATCAAGGTTTTCAGATCTTTTAATTCCATCGTTTTCCTCCGTCATGCTGCGAAAAAGCAATGCACAGACATAGATATTTGTTTAACGGCTGCAAAGGCTCAAGGTGATAATTGACGATAGTGTTTTGGAATTGACGTCAGGCACTCATGTCCCTTTTCTGTAATCAAAATCGTATCCTCAATTCGAACGCCTCCCAAGTCGGGTAAATAAATGCCGGGCTCTATTGTAACAACCATACCACTTGTCAGAACCGTGTCGCTTTTTCCTGTGAGGGTAGGAAACTCATGCACTTCCAACCCAATTCCATGCCCGAGGCCATGCCCAAAAAAGTCGCCATAACCTTTTTCAGTAATCAGATCACGAGCAACGGCATCAAGCTCACGGGCACGCATCCCCGGTCGCGCTGCGGCAATGGCTGAATCATGTGCTTCTATCACAATATCGAAAATTTGTCGAAGCTTTCCGTCAACAGATCCGACTGCCAACGTAACAGTTTCATCTGAGTGATAACCCCCAAGACGAGTACCGAAATCGAGAGTGACAAGCTCTCCTTCTGCAATCAGTTTGTCACTGGCAACGCCATGGGGCAGTGCTCCACGCCAGCCGGAAGCAACGATAAAGTCGAAAGAATTTATCTCGCCGCCGATCTTTTTCAGGTTGAATTCCAGCTCCAGGGCAATGTCACGTTCCCTGACTCCGGCACGGATGACTGGGAGGGTTGCATCAAATGCCCTGCGATTCAGATCAGCGGCCTGTTTAAGAAATGCAATTTCAGCAGGTTGTTTGATCCCGCGTAGAGATTCCCACTGTTCGGTTAAGGGAGAAAAAGTCACAGCAGACGGACACAGACGTTGCAACTCGAGGTATTGTGAAACGCTCAAACGGCGCGCGTCAAAGGCTACCTGCCGACTTCCTGTTTCTTCGACCAGATCGGCCAGGGCCTGCAGTTTATTTTTGTAGCAGCGGACTTCGTCAGCATCCACCTCCTGACGCGCCTGCTGCAGGTAGCGTGAATCGGTGAGGAATATTGTCCTGTGATTCGAGAAGAACAGCACCCCGTCACTGCCGGAAAACCCACAGAGATAGCGTAAATCTGCCCGTCCGAACACCAACGAGGCGTCGAGATGTTCAGTTGTCAAAAGGTTATGAATAAACTTGTGCTTCTCAGACACTTCCGCTCCTGCAATGCTGATCGTTCAGCAGAGCGCGCAAGGCAAGACTGTAGCCATAAGCCCCAAAGCCACAAATTTGGCCGATGGCAACGGCGGCAGTATAGGAATGGTGGCGGAAAGATTCGCGGGCATGGACATTCGACAAATGAACTTCTACCGCTGGTAGCTCTACAGCAGCCAACGCATCGCGTAGTGCCACACTTGTGTGGGTATAGCCACCCGGATTAATAATGATACCGTTGCATCCAAGCTTCCTGGCGGCGTGAACTTGATCTATCAGTACACCCTCATGATTTGACTGGCTGATGATCAATTCACATTGCAGGGATGTCGCTTCGGCTGAAAGATCTTCCATTAGCTCATCAAGAGTCCGAGAACCGTAGATATGTGGTTCCCGGGTTCCAAGTAAATTCAAATTTGGACCATTAATCACAGCAATCTTCATGGATTACGACAGTGCCTTTATCAATTCGAAAGATTCGCGCAATAACAGATAGCGCCCTTTGCCAAAATTACCGGAACGATTAATCACCAGAGCTACAAAATATTCGTCTGTAAGAGATTGAATAATCACGTAAAACTTTTCTGACTTGATGGAAACTTCATGCAGGCTGCCGATTTTCAGGATCTCGCTGGCATTGCGAATCTCCTTGATGATGTTTGAGTATTCGATCCCCACCAGGGTGAGATCCAGTCCGGCATCATCTACAACAAACTCTTCGATACCGATCCCGTCAAAACCCATAATTAATGCCCCGACAGCACCGGGACACTGATTTACTACTTTTTCAAGAACAACATCAAACATGCTCCCTCCTCTGGCGAATGTTATCAAGCCACTGATTCAGAATCGCTATTATTTCAGTCGTACTCTCGGAAATTTTATGAGATTCTGTATCTATAGACGGTTGATTTTCCGGTTCGTTCATGTACCCGACTTCTTGTTCGACTTCCTGTTCTGCCCCTGCTTCAGCTTCAGAATCAATGAACGATTGACCGTGCTCAGATTCGATTGTTTGTTCAAATACCGCCTGATCGTCAAAATCTGAGCGTATCACTTCTGACTGCGGGTCAGAACAAGAAATTTCAGAATCCATACCATTTTCGGAATCCAGTTCAGCGTCTATATTCCTGTCAACGACAGGTTCCTGTTCTGTTCCTTCTTCAGGATACTCATCTGTCTCAGCCTGAGGACTTTCCGTTAGCACAGAATCAGCATCTGATGTTTTTTCTGCCGGTGTTGATTCTTGTTCTTCACGCCCCTCCAACTCTTTGATTTTACGTCTTAAATCGAGATCGTCAGGATTTCTGGATAATAATTGACGATACAACGCCAGAGCTTTATCGGTCAGACCTTGAACCAGATAAAGATCTGCCAGTGTAGTAGATGCCAGGGACGTCAAATTCTTTTTAGCCGACTCAGTTACCTCTGCGGCTTGCTGTGGTTCATCTTTGATTTCCAGCGACCCGGGCAAGCCAAGAAGCATTTTGTTGATAACTGGATCTGCGGGGCTCAAATTACGTGCATGCAGTAACAGTTCTCGTGCCTCATCAGGGCGCTGAAGAAGTAATTTAACCCGCGCATAACCAACCAGAGCGGCAAGACTATTGGGGTCAAGTATCAAAGCCCGCTCAAAACCGGCACAAGAAGCTTCGTAGTTATCAAGCTGACATTCGATACGAGCCAACACAACATGCGCCGGACCTGAATCGGGATGCAGCTCAAGCCCCCTGGTTATAATATCTCTGGCATCCTCAAAGAGACCCAGCTTTCTGTAGGTTTCTGCCAGAGAAACAAAAATTGTCGAGCGCGGGTCATTCACCAGCAACTCAGTATAGGCTGCTATTTTCCCTAAAAGCGCACTCTGCTGATTATGTTCAATCATGGTCATCCTTTAAGGTTCAAAATGGTTGAGAACAATTCTGCGACATCGTCAATTTGTTGTAGTACTACGTTGCCGATGCCGCTATTCAATACCATCGTCAAGGCCCCCTGCTTGACCTTTTTATCACGCTGCATGGCGGCAACTAAAGCATCAAGTCCAAAATCGGGGGGTTCTACCGGCAATTCAAATGAACGCAACAAAACTTCAATCCGTTCTACGTCCTGCCCGGAGCACAAGTTTTTAAACCGGGCTATTTTCGAGGCCACGACCATGCCGACCGCAACGGCTTCACCATGCTTCCATTGTCCGTACCCGGCAAGGTTCTCAATAGCATGGCCAAAGGTGTGACCAAAATTAAGATAAGCACGAATGGAACTTTCGCGTTCATCAACTTCTACAATATCAGCCTTGATTTGACAAGATTTCTTGATGGCATAAACCAAAGAATCGGGATCGCGGCGTTGCAACAAATGCCGATTGGTTTCCAGCCAGGTGAAAAAATCAGCATCACGGATCACGCCGTATTTCACCACCTCGGCGATACCCGCTGAGACCTCACGTGCTTCCAGGGTTGTGAGCGTATCAACATCAATAACGACCAGTTGGGGCTGATAAAACGCACCGATTAAATTCTTTCCACTGGGATGATTAACGGCAGTCTTGCCACCTACAGAACTGTCAACTTGCGACAATAATGTTGTCGGTACCTGAACGTAGGGAATACCCCGTAAAAAGGTTGCAGCGGCAAATCCTGCCATGTCACCAATAACACCACCACCCAGGGCCAGCAACCCACAGCCGCGATCAAACCGATGCTCTATCAGCCGATCATAAATAGTCTGCAGGGTATCAATATTTTTATAGTCTTCGCCATCAGGAACCAGAATCAGACGGGGGTCAAAACCTGCCTGCCGCAAGGACTGTTCAATGGCTGGAGCATAGAGATCGGCTACCGTTGGATTGGATACGACGGCAACCTGATGGGGAAAGGAAATATCAGTCAAAGAGCTGCCGATATCGGCCAGAATGCCTTCACCGATGCAGATCGGATAACTTCTATGCGCTAAAGATACATTCAGAATATCCAAAAAAGTTCCTCTAACGCAAAAAAGGGCAGGTTACTCCTGCCCTTTTTTGAACTGATCCAGAACGTGCCTAGTTATCGCGCACAATACGTGGAGTGATGAAAATCAACAACTCATCCTTAACTGTCTGACTTCTGTTGGACTTGAAGAAGTAACCAAGGCCGGGTATACGCATCAAGCCCGGAACACCACTTTCTGATGTCTGAAAACTTTCAACGAAAATTCCACCAATGACTGTTGTTTCACCGTCACGAATCAACACCTTGGTTTCAGCCTTTTTGGTATCGATACTTGGTGCTGTTGCGCCGGCGGTTAACGAGGGGGAATCATTTGTTGCCAGAATTTCAAGAATAATGGAATTATCCGGGTTGATAACCGGGGTGACTTCCAATTTCAATTCGGCATTGACGAACTCAGTCCGGGGACCATCAGCGCCGGATGTCTGATAAGGGATTGTCGTTCCCTGACTGATAGTAGCATTCTCACCATTGAGGGTTGTCACCCGTGGGGTTGAGATAACCTTGCCCTTGCCATCGGATTCAAGAGCTGAAAGCTGTAAATCCAGAACACCGGAATCAATTATCTTGCTACCGAAGCGGAAAGCCGAGCCGATCCCGGCGGTGGCTGTCAGATTACCAACATTAGCAGGACTGACCGTCGGAACCCGGAAATCACCACCTAAATTGGTAACTGTGTTGAGGTGGTTGCTGTCTCGCAGTGAATAACCCCAGTTCACTCCCAGATCTCTTGAGTAGTTGGAGTTTACCTGGACAATACGGGCCTCAATCATCACCTGACGTTCCGGCGTATCAAGAATAGCGATAAGCTCTTTAGCGCGGTCTATACGAGCGGGAACATCGCTGATGATCAGCAGTTTATTACGGCTGTCGGGGGTCAGACTACCACGATCACTGAGAACGTTTTCAACTGGCCGTTGCACACTACCAAGATCAGCATAACTAACCGTTACCACCTCAGTTACCAGTGGCTCCAGCTGCTCCTCTGACCGGGCGGCTGTCAGTTCGGCCTCACGCATACTGCGGATTCGCTCTTTCGGCATCACACGAACGACGTTACCCTGCTGAATCATACCCAGACCAGTTACATCAAGAATCAGATCCAGGGCTTGATCCCAGGGAACATCAATCAGTCGCAAGGTGACATTACCACGCACCTCATCGGAGGCAATGATGTTCAATTCACTGATTTCAGCAATAAGGCGCAAAATGTCTCGCACTTCAGCATTATCGAAAACCAGAGAAGTCTTTTCGCCGGTATAGATACCTTCAACCTGCCGTTGCCCCGCCAGCGGAACACCTAGACCTGATGGTGTCCTTACTGTCGGCACAGTTGCAGATGGGGGTGCAGGTGCCCTTGGTGCCATAAGTTCCCCAGGGACCGGAACAGCGGTTGTTCCCGATACCGTTTGGGATGTCTGGGCATAAATACCATCATCAACAATAAAAGCGTACCCTTCCGGCACCTGTTGTAAACGATAGGTAACATCGCCCTTGAGCAATACAACTACTCGTACTTCGGGACGACCACCGACATTCACCAGATAAGGCGTTGCGGAATGGATTGCGCTGGGAAAAGCAAAGGTGTCAAACTCGCGCCGCAATGCTCGAGGCAGGGAAGTGTCCGGCAATGTAAACTGTACCCGATTACCATCACGTACCGGTGCCGTTGCCTGAGTCTGACCGCTGATTGACATCACCAATCGGGAGCGACCATCAACAGTGGTAAAATCGATGGCGTCTACTTTGGCACTGCCTTGCGGAGCAGGTTCTGCCAAGGCGGAAAAGGTCGTTGTTTCAGCAGGTTCCCAGGTGACAACAGCACCCTGCGCCCCTGTCGCAACATTGAATGTCGGGAAGCGGTCACCAGCAACATCAAAGACAAAGCGTGTACGATTTTCAAGTGTGCCGGTTCTAAGCGTCGCAAAGCCGGAACTTAAAGGCGTATCCGCTGCGTGTGTCCCTGGTACCACACCGTACAGGTCGACAACCAGTCGCTTAGGAGAATCCAGCGAAAAATACCTGACCTGCTCGACGCTACCTGTCGCCGACAAAGTCACCTGCTGTCCGGAGACACTGACCGTCGACAAGGATTCAGCGGCCACAGGCATGACCACAGCAACGCTGAAAAACAACATCAAGATACTGAGGAGCACAGTGCTTCTTCTCATATTAATTCCCCTAAAAGTCATCGGAGCACACCCTGTAGTCCGCCCTACATGCACTACAATACAATGTAGCGCTCTTCTCTAACTGTTCGTCCAGTGAGGCTGTCTAAACCGACCTCCTCAATAACGATACGATCCGGATTCTTCTCAACTCGCAGGCCTTGTTCATCCATACCCATAACCCTGGTCTGAATATCTTTAACCCGACCGCCGTTGATGCCCACATAGTCATCAATTTTAACCGTGTAGCTTCTCCCATCAGGGGCAGCAACCATGGCACGAGGGTCACCCCTGACAACCATAACCGCGATCAGGCGTAACTGCTGCAGTTCATAACGCTCCAGGGGGCCGCGCAACTCCTCCGGACGCCTTGTCGTCTGAATGGTGGGAGCCGGGTCATCACGTCGTATTAATGGTGTAAAGGGATCACGCCGCCCACGGGGTTGATAAACAAACTCCCCTTCAGTTGCAGCCTCAACCGCCTCTTCGGTAGCTGCCGAGTCGCCAGGCTGCTCGGCAAAAGCACTTGTCGGCAAACTAACAAGCAAGGACACGGCCACAATGAAGAAAAGTCTCATTACAGGGAACCTGTGAAAAATCATCTGAGTGTACCACCTTTCAACTAATCGTTCGACCTGTCCCCAAGAAAACGGAAGGTTATGGCACTGCAATCAATATTCAATGCCGTTCGGCCTTCCACTTCTCTGGCACCACCCAGCCTTAAACCCTTAATATTAACGATTCGCTCCATCTTGCTGACCGCGTCGAAAAACAAGGCCGCCTGATGATAAGAGCCGGACAACCTCAATTCAACAGGAACTTCTGCATAAAAATCACGTGGCGCCTCTGCCAGTGGTCTGAAACGGATAATATCAAGACCCTTTTCCTGAGCCAATGTAGCAACCTTTGTTAACAAAGCCGGTATCTCTTTATCGAGAGGCAGCTCACCAAGAGCCTCTTCCAACTGAACCAGCAGATTGTTGTAATCCGCTCGATAGGCTTCGAGATTGTTGGCAATCCGCTGGTTGCGCTGCAGAACTGTTTGCGCCGAATCACGTTGCTGTTCGAGGCGCTGCTGCTGCTGTTGCAAATCCTGATAAACCATAAAGTAAAATGCGGCAATAATGGTACCAGCGATCAGCAGCAGAATAATAAATCGCTGATAAGCAGGAAGACTGAGGACTTTTTCAATTTTTGGATTCATCGTATCTGTCCTGTCTTAATTGGCGGCGGGAGTTACCGCCCGCCCCTTCAGGGTGAATCGCTGCATTCTACGATTGCCGACGGTAGTCTGCTCAGTCACGGTCAACTCAATATTGCTGTAGTGATCGGACTGCTCAAGCGTCTCCATAAACAAAGCCACGCGCTGTTCTGTGTCGGCGATACCGGCCAAATCAATACTGCCGTTCTGCTCTGAAAAACTGGTCAGCCACAATTCTTCCGGGAGCGCATTACTGAGATCGTCAAGCAAACGCACCGGGCCGGTTTTTTGATTCTTAAGAGCAGCAAGTACATTCAGCTTCTGTTCCAGATCGGCCTTTCTTTTTTCGTAGTCGCGCACTTCACCAATGCGTGACTGCAGTTCCGTATTGCGCCGATTAATATCTGCTATTTCCTGTTGCAGATTATCGTTTGTACGTTGCTGTTGTATAAACAGGGCTCCGCAAACTAGACCGACCAGCACCAGAGATAAAACCAGAATGGTGACTTGTGAGCGCAGCTTTTCTTTTTTTTGCGCCGCCCTGACCGGAAGAAGGTTGATTCTTATCATTTGTCACCCACCTTCCTCATTGCCAACCCCGTCGCCACCGAAAACATCGGGCCAATGGCATTGAGATACTCTCTGTCGAACTGTTTTTCATTGACGGCAATATTTCTGAATGGATCGATACGTTCCACATCGATGCCGAGTCGTTCCGCTAAAGTTTTCTGCATGCGTTCGGAAGCTGCCACCCCGCCGGTAAGATAAACCTTGCCGATCTTATCTTCGCTTGAGGTTGCTGAGAAGAAATCGAGGGAGCGCTGTACCTCCTGGACCAGATTTTCCGTGGCATCATTCAGGACATCTTCGATGGCGTCGGCATCAAGATCGCCGACGTGACGGTCACCCAGCTTGATCCGCTCGGCCTCCTCACCACTGACGCCGAGGCGTTTCTGCAGTTCCTGACTAAGCAGGTTGCCGCCGGTCTGAATATCGCGGGTAAAGACAGAACTGCTACCGCGCAGGACATTGACACTGGTCGCACTGGCACCCAGGTCAATCAGGGCGACAATTTCCCCTTCGACAAAACCATAGTTATAATCGAACATGTTTTCAACGGCAAAGCAGTCTACATCCATCACCACCGGCACCAACCCGGCATCGGCAAAAACAGCCGAGTGATCGTTAACGAAATCTTTCTTCGCCGCCACCAGAATCACACTCATCTGGGAGGGATCTTTAGAATCAGGGCCAAGGATATGAAAATCGATGTTGACCTCAGAGACGTCAAAGGGGATATACTGTTCCGCCTCCCACTGAATTGATGCCTCCAGCTCCGATTCCGTCATCATCGGCAGGTTGATTTTACGGATAATAACCGAATGTCCGGAAACTGATGTCGCAACCTGCTTGGTTTTGATCTTCATCGATTCGAGCATATTCTGGATCACACTGACAATCGCCGGTGAGTCCATGATGGCATTATCGATGATGGTTTCCGGTTCCAGCGGCATGATGCCGATGTTCTGCAGATGGAAAGTTCCACGTGCTTCACGTAGGCGCACCAACTTGACCGCACTTGTGCCGATATCTATACCGACAATATCTTTTTTCGATGCGAACATGTCTTATCCAGTCGAAAAGAGAATCCCCAAAAAATCGGTTGGCAACTATCGCCTACCCGTTCGGAAAAACCTTACCTTTGTCCGTAAGCTTATATCCTAAAGCCAGTATGATCTTGCGCATTGTTTCCATACGGCATGGGCTGCCGCGTTCAATACGGGTAATGGTAAGGGGAGATACATCTGCCTTGCGAGCCAGTTCAGCCTTGCTCATCAATAAGGATTCGCGTACTTCCTTGACCCGGTTATGCTCCATGCCCTCTACTCCACTAACCCATTTAACGATCATCATGAAATATGAAATTGTGCATAATTATAGGTCAGCGAAAGATATTGTCAAGAAGTTTTAAATTAAACCAATAAATAAATTCAAAAGCAGCGAATTCAATACCTTCGAATGAAACAACACCACTTACGGATCGAACGCTAACTGATAAGACCGAGGTACCAGCTAATCAGCATCTGCCCCCAGAACAGATAGACAACAGCAGCAAATGCCAGAAACGGCCCGAACGGGATGGCCAGCCTGGTATCCCCTTTTTGCACCAGCATCAGTGGCACCCCTATTAATGTACCGGCCAATGACGCCAGAAAAATTATCGGAAACACCGCCTGCCACCCTAAAAAGGCACCAAACATGGCCAGCAATTTAATATCGCCACCACCCATCCCCTCGCGCCCGGTCAGTTTTTCATAGCTCCAGGCAACCGCCAGCAGTGATCCACCACCCAGCAGAATACCGAAAATTGAATCATACCAGGTGACCCAGGGAACAAAAAACGAACCGCCAAAACCAACCAGAATTCCCGGCAGGCTGATGACATCAGGAATGATCTGGTGATCCAGATCGATAAAGGTGACAACAACCAGAGCAGCAACAAAAACCAGATAGACAATGGTCGCGGCGGCAAAACCGAAATAGAAAAAGGTCAGCGCAAACAGAAAACCGGTCAGGGCCTCCACTGCTGGATATCGTGGAGATATCTTTATCCGACACGCCGAACAGCGGCCGCGTAAAAACAGGTAACTGACGATCGGAATGTTTTCAAACCAGCGAATCTGGTGACCACAGGCCGGGCAAGATGACGGGGGCGATACAATCGACTTTTCTGCCGGGATTCGATAGATGCAGACATTCAGGAAGGAACCGACGACGGCACCAAAAACAAAGGCAAACACGAGGAAAATGTGCAATTCAGACATTATCTGCTCTCTACTTACTTCATGTCGGCAAATTTACTGGTGCTGAACACGCGTCCGTTGGGCTGTATAAACCATTCACCACCGTAAGGATCCGGGGGTAATTCGTCAAGCAAACCGCTCTCTACCAGTTCCGTGAGTTCCGGCGTGCGCCCTTCTCGTGTGCGAAACAAGTCCAGGGCATCTTCAATCAGGACAGCATGCTCCAGGGCCTGTCGACGCTTAAGCAGTCGCTGCTGCATCATCGGATCTGATGCGTCTTCAAGCATTTCCTGTAGAAAGAACAACGCCGTTCGAGACTGCCCGCCATAGTAAGCCAGCCGCGCGCCCAAAGTCGCCAAATAGGCCGAGCTTCCCGGCATCTGTGCCGCCTTCATGATATATTCGGCTGCGGTTGCATAGTCCTGCAGAAAATAAAAAAGGTTGAACCCCTTGTAAAACGACAGCCGCCAGTCCCATTCGCGGTGATCTATCCCCTTTTGCAGCAACCGATTAGCCTCTTGAGGCTTATTGGCCTCCCAGGCCAATAAGCCCGTAGCCAGAACGTAAGGGTCGGCAAAATACGGATCCAAATCGGTTATCACATCCAGGCTGCGAACTACGTACTCCCAATCCTCTTCGGTCATGGGTTGTCCGGCAGATGAACGGCCACCGATAAAGGTCGCTGTTTTCAAAAACAGATAATCGGACAAAACACCCTGGTGCCCGAAGGCAAGAATGCGACTGAATTTGGAAGGGATAATATAGCCCGCAGGAATCTCTGAACGCACCTGCTCTCGCTGATTCCACACTCCGGGAACCACCAGCACGTAAAGAACAAGAGCTAGAAAAAGACCGGGAACAGGCCAATACCAACGCATCAGTTAAACTCACGGCGGGAAAAAATCAGAGATGCCAGCAGCAGCAGAATCACGCTGTAGAGTACTCCGTAACTCAGAACACCCAGCAAACGACCGGAATCCAGAGCCAATCCGTGGGCAGCTTCCAGCGAAAAATCAAAAGCGGCAAAATTAGGCAGAATCCAGGTGATCGCCTCAATAAAATTCTTGAGAGATTCGGAGATCAACTGCTCCTGAGCCGCCATCTCGGTTTTGAGATAAAACACTACCTCTTCAATAGTGACTCCGGCAAGATATGCCCCCAGGGAAAAGATCAGGGTAATCAGGGAACTGGTCGTCAGCGAACTGAAAAAAATTACCACGGCTCCCAGTACCCAGAACTTGACCAGCACAAAAGCTACCGCCACAAAAAAAATCAACCAGGAGAAACCACCAAAATAAGCAGGGTACATCGATTTCAGCAACAACACCGTCAGGCTCGAACAGCCGGCCAACAACAACAGGGATACGGTCACAAAAAACTGTATCCCCAGATACTTCCCCCAGATGTACTGAGCACGACTTAAGGGTTTGGACAGCACCAGATGAATGGTTTTGCGATCGATATCCTTGGCCATCAGGTTGATGCCGACAAAAAACACCAGCAGCAGACCGGCGATCGTCAGTGCTGATAGATTCATATCGACCGTGACCTTGCCGATATCGCGCATGAAAAAACCGGCCACACTAATATTGAGCCCGAACAGAAACAGAGCCACCAGGGCGATGCCGAATAACGAGCGGTTGCGTATCCCCTCTTTAAAGGTAATCAGTGCCAGCGACAAAACCGCCTTCATGCCGCCTCCTCGATGATCTGCATAAACAACTCTTCCAGCGACGCCCACTCAGAACGGCATCCGCTTACCACAAGCTGCTGCTGTTCTAGATAGTTGTTAATCCCATGATAGTTCTGCTCCGGTACCGCTAACAACCAACCGCTCCCGTCGGGGCGAATCTTTCCGCCAAGGCGCTGTACACCCTGTTGCTGGTCGCTGGATAAACTTTCAAGTTGCAGAAACACCTTCACCCCCTCATGCTGAATAAAATCCTGCCGTTCAAAAAGGCGCAGCAGTCGCCCCTGATGAATCAGGCCGATTCGGTCACACAGGCGTTCGACATCGTTGAGGATATGGGAGCAGAAAAAAATCGTCTTGCCCTCACTTTTAAGCTCCATCACCAGATCAAACACCATTTTGCGGCCGATAGGATCAAGCCCCGACATGGGTTCATCAAGAATGACCACAGAAGGATCATGCAACAGGGCAAAGCAGATACCGGCGCGTTGCAGCATCCCTTTGGAAAAAGTGCGCAAAGGACGCTTCTGCACCGCCGTCAGATTCAGTTTAGTCATGAGCATCTGGCCACGTTCGACAATAAACTTACTGTCAAGACCCGAAGTTCGACCGCAGAAGTGAAGCAATTCACGTAAATTCAGATGATCATAGAGGTAGGGATTTTCCGGCAGATAGCCGGTATGCCGCTGCATCTCGGTTGCCGACAGAGGCTGGCCACGAAAATGGATGGTTCCACCACCGGGGCGGATCAATCCCAGCAGCATGCGAATGGTGGTGCTTTTGCCGGCACCGTTCGGGCCGATCAGCCCGAACACCTCGCCCTGCCGCACGTCAAAAGACAGATCGCGCACCGCCTCGACCTTTTTCTTGAACAGGCCGGGGTTGTAGGTTTTGGAGATGTTGTGCAGTTGGATTTCGTTCATCGTTCGTAAAAGCCCTTGAAAACTCTGTGCAAAATCAATCAGATCGGTGCTGCCGTAACTGATTTTTCATGGAAGTACTGAAATTATCAAAGTCAGCTAGATGTCTGCTTAAAATCAATACAACAATCTCCGCATCGACCATCAACCAAACCTCTGCCTTAATAGGGCTTCTTCTTTACGGCTAAAGTCGAAAAACTTCCGGTTCATCAACGATTCAAACTGATGCCTTATGGGTGGGTTTTTATCTACCAGAACCCGGCGTTGGCGCAAAATTCGCCCGACCAGGCTGATTGGTGCATCATTGAGAATCACCAGATCAAACTCATCAGTACCCAAGTGATCAGAAATCATGCCGATCAACTCCAATTTGACCTCCACCAGGTTTTCCGTCGTACTTAAAAAAACGGCGATATCTACATCAGACAAAGGCCGAACCTGCCCCTTCACCAAGCCACCAAACAGGTAAGCGAAGACAACTATTTCATGAGCGCCCAACTCAACTGGAAGCGACTCCAGGCGCTTCAGGATATCTGTCGGCAATGCTTGATATTTGCGCATGTTTGTCCTGTACCTATTGAGAGCGCGACCCCAACTCCATTAAGGCATTGCAATTATAATACACAATTTAAAAACTGTAAATACAATCCCAACTGCTATACGGAGGGAGCAATCAACTTCAATTTAGGAAAATACGTCTGATAGCGCGACACATCCCGAGTTAGCAAGGTCAATCCTGCAACCGCAGCATGAGCGCCAATGTAAAAATCGGGTAATGGCGAGTGACGAACACCTCCAGAACGACGATAGGCGAGCAAACACTTCCCAGCTAAAAATCCTGCCTCCCACGGCAATGGCTGGTGCACAAAGACATCAACAGGTAGACATTCTTCCAATTCTTCGATGGTTGCAAAACCGACAGAGACTTCCGAATAAATGATGGGATTGATGATTAATGTAAACGACTCCGCCATAATTGCCAGTTGCTCAGCAGACCAGTTGAACCAGACATGGTCCTCCGTCAGAACATCAAGCAACACGTTACTGTCAACCAAAACACCAGCCATATCCGGACTAACCGCGGGTTAACGCCATGATTTCATCCGTCGTCATCTTGACGGAAGCTTTGCCCCGCATCCCCTCAACCAGACGGCGACCTCTTTGTTGCGCCCCGGTTATTTTTCGAACATAGGCGACATTCCCTTCGACCACAAATTCAACTTCGGTCTGAGGCAGCAAGCCGAGTTTGTCCCGGACATGACGCGGTATGGTGACTTGACCTTTGCTGGTGATACGCATAAATCTCCTCACTGGCGAAAGTAATACTGCAAAAAGTAATACAATTCTAGCGGTACAGTTATCTCAAGTCAACTCAATGTTCTTGTTTTGGAGGAGTTTTACTTCACTGCAGGATGAGTGAGCTTGGGCGTCAATCATACCCCCTTTTCTACGCAATATGCTGACAGCAAATAACTTCTTTACCTAATGCAGGTTCACTCAGCCGCCGCAGGGAATAAACTTCCACCAACCCCCTTACCGCGACCGGATTTTTATCCGGGTTGTCCTCTTCAGAGCACCAGCGTCGCCAGTGGGTGCGAACAAAATCGAGACTGCCGATGATCACGCTATCAGTAAAATAGCGCGAACGGGACATAAATCGATCGACTGATGGTTTGGTATAGTTGCGCGCTTCCTCTTTTGCGGCGACTTTGCCATCAATACGGCCACCTTTGTCTGTTGGCAGTGCGCCGACCTCATAGACAAATTGCCGATAACGTCGCAACTGCTCATCTGTTGATAGATTCTCCGCCCCCATCAGGCCAAAATCCAGTGACAAAAATCGGCTCTTGTTGCCCGTCTGGCTGTGATACCCCAGTGAACTCCAGCGATAATCGTCCGGACGTGAGACCAATCCGGCACGAATGGGATTTAGATCCACATAGGCCAGGCAGTTGATCAGGGTTTCACCATCTTCAACCAGGACGCTTTTGAACCGTTCCCCCCAGAAAAAACCACGGCGGTTATGGCGCTTATTGTAATAGCGCGAAAAGGACTGCTTGATTTCCTTCATCATTTCCGACAACTGCTGCCATTTATAGCGCAGCATGGTGACCTGACCGGGCAAGGGGGAATCTTTGGTGTCGTCATCCTGATAATACAGGGCATAGCGGCGCTGGATTTCGATATCGGAATAGCCCTCATCCGGCTGCATACGCACCACCAGATGAAAGTGATTGCCCATAATGCAAAAACCCAAGACATCGGCAAAGTAGATAGATGTAAAGTGGCGGATCACCTGCAACAGATGGTCTTTTTCCGCATCACCCAGCACAAAACCATCTAGTGCCGTGCGCGACATCACATGATAAACCGCCGATTCACCCTCAACAACAAGACGCGGACTACGCGGCATAAATACAACCTCCAGCAGATTCCTCACAAAGACCAGCAACAGAAAACTTACACATCACAAACGCACCACCA
>SLDV01000149.1 GCA_007125165.1 Geobacteraceae bacterium
AGTGGTATCGGTACCCTGATTGTCAATGGGCGCACTGCTCATATTGTCACGCGGGTTTTTGCCGGCGAGGAGGTCGGCACCTACATTTTGCCGGCAGAGTCGAAACTGACGGCAAAGAAGCGCTGGATTGCGTTTTCAAAAAAGCCGCGCGGCAAACTGCTTATTGATGAGGGGGGTAAAAGAGCCGTCATGCAGAGCGGAAAAAGCCTGTTGCCGGCCGGCATTGTCGGTGTTGATGGTGGCTTTGAACGCGGCGACTCGGTGCGCTTGTGTGGTCATGACGGCAAGGAGTTTGCGCGTGGCATTGTCAGCTATTCTCTGGCCGAAACCTTGCAGATTATGGGCAAGCAGTGTTCGCAAATTGAAAAGATACTCGGGTATAAATATCGTGATGAAGTGATCTGTCGCGATGATCTGGTATTGACGGCAGACAAGGAAGAGGAGGTCGAGCTATGACGATAGCAGAACAGATGCAGACCCTGGCTGTGGCGGCACAACAGGCATCACGGCGGATGGCGACCCTGTCGACGACAGCGAAAAATGAGTTGCTGGTTAAGATGGCAGCGACACTGCAGGAACACCGTGACTTTTTACAGCAGGAAAATAACAAGGATCTTCAGCGGGCGAAAAGCAGCGGCATGGCCGCGGCGATGCTCGACCGTCTGACCCTGACCGATGATCGGATTGACGCCATGGCGGATGGGTTGCGTGAAGTGGCCGCCCTGCCCGATCCGGTCGGCGAAGTGACCGGCATGTGGTTGCGCCCCAACGGCATCCAGGTTGGACGGCAACGGATACCCCTGGGGGTGATCGGGATTATCTACGAGTCGCGTCCCAATGTGACGGCGGATGCCGCCGGACTTTGTCTCAAAAGCGGCAATGCGGTGATTCTGCGTGGCGGCTCCGAGGCCCTGGCATCCAACCAGGCCATCGGTTCACTGCTGCAGCAGTGCCTGGTGGAACTGGATCTGCCGCAAGCAGCTCTGCAGGTGGTGACAACCAGTGATCGTCATGCGGTGACCGAGCTGCTCAAACTCGAAGAACATATCGATCTGATTATTCCCCGTGGCGGTGAAGGCCTGATCCGCTTTGTTGCCGAGAACTCACGGATTCCGGTGATTAAACATTACAAGGGTGTCTGTCACCTCTATGTTGACGCTGAGGCGGATACGACCATGGCGGAGCGTATCTGCATGAACGCCAAGGTGCAGCGTCCGGGGGTTTGTAACGCCATGGAGACTCTGCTTGTGCACCGGGCCATTGCCCCGATTTTCGTGCCGCAGATTGTTGCCGCCATGCGTCAGGCCGGCGTCGAGGTACGGGGCTGTGAGGCGGCGCAGGGTCTGGTCGCTGATCTGATTCCGGCAACTGAAGCGGACTGGTACGAGGAATATCTTGATCTGACTCTGGCGCTGCGGGTGGTGGCCGATTTTGACCAGGCCCGCGAGCATATCGAAACCTATGGTTCTCTCCACACGGAAGTGATTGTGACCAATAATTACCAGTGCGCGCAACGGTTTTTGCGCGAGATCAATTCGAGTGTGGTGATGGTCAACGCCTCCTCCCGTTTTTCCGACGGCAACCAGTTGGGGTTGGGAGCTGAAATCGGCATCTCTACTACCAAGCTGCATTCTTTCGGGCCGATGGGGCTGGAAGACCTGACGACGCGCAAATTCGTGGTGCTGGGCGACGGTCAGGTGCGATCGTAACGATGCGTATCGGTCTGCTCGGGGGCACCTTCAATCCCATCCATAACGGTCATCTCCACATCGCCGAGGAGGTGCACAAAAGCTGCCGGCTCGATCAGGTCTGGTTTGTTCCTGCCTGGCAGCCGCCCCACAAGGAGATCGCGGCCGACGTTTCTTTCGCCCAGCGCCTGGCGATGGTTGAGGCGGCCCTCACCGGCTACCCCGCGTTCAGAGTCTGTGATCTCGAAGGGCGACGCGGCGGTACCAGCTTTTCTGTTGAAACCCTCAGGCAGTTGCGCGAACAGTATCCCGAGCACGAATTTTTTTTCATCATGGGCCTCGACTCTTTTCGTGAAATCAGCTTGTGGCATCGCTACCAGGAACTGTTCAAACTGGCACACATTGTTGTGACGGCCCGTCCGGGGTTTTCTGGAGAGATACGCAAGCTGCTGCCGGTTGCTATCGCCGACCGCTTCTGCTATGATTCGCAATCCGAAAATCTTCGGTTTGACAAGGGTTTTTCGCTCATTATTGTCGATCATACCTGCCATCATGCGTCATCCACCGAGATTCGCCGGCGCATCATGGAGCGTCAAAGTATCGAGGGGAGTGTTCCACCGGCAGTGATCTCGTATATCAATACCCATCAACTTTATGCACATGACAGATAAAGGATAACTTTTGCACGCCAGAGATATTACATTTGCTGCGGTCGATTTTGCCCGCGAAAAAAAGGGAGATAAACTCCTCCTGCTCGATTTGCGCGGGCATTCCAGTTTGACCGACTACCTGCTGCTGATTTCCGGTCGTTCTGATCGTCAGGTACAGGCGATAGCCGCACATATTCATGACGAGTTCAAACACCAGCACCAGCTCTACCCGCTGTCAATCGAGGGGATGGATCAGGGTCGCTGGGTTCTGTTGGATTATGGTGACGTGACGATTCACGTATTTCAACAGCCGATCCGCGAGTTTTACGATCTGGAGGGGCTCTGGAGTGAGGCGCCGGAGGTCGAATTGGTCCAGGAAACCCCTTAAGTGAAAATACGTCTGATTTGTGTCGGTAAGCTCAACGAATGGCAACGCCTGGCAGCAACGGACTATAGCGAGCGTCTGCAGCGTTACATCGGTTTTGAGTGTGTTGAACTTAAAGAGGAAAAAGGCGGGCGTAAGGATTCACCGGCGGTTCTGCTCAAACGTGAAGGGGCGCGGGTGCTTGCCAGGGTCGCCGAGGGTGAGCGGGTTATTGTGCTCGATGAGCGTGGTCGTCAGTTCGATTCGCCGGGGCTGGCTTCTCTCCTTGAAGAGGAGATGCTGCACAGTGGGCGCGACTGGTGTCTGATTATCGGCGGGGCTTATGGTGTCGATGATCTTGTGCGCAAACGTGCTGATGTGTGCCTGTCCCTGTCAAAAATGACTTTTACACATCAGATGGCGCGTATTTTTTTGTTGGAACAACTTTACCGTAGCGCTACCATTATCAGGGGTGAGCCCTACCATAACCCGTAACGAAGACGCTGCAGTTCAGGCGTTGCGTTGAGGAATGTCAGTGTACAATAAAGACCATCTGCAAAAGATAAAACAGGAGTTGCTCCAACTGCGCGGGGAAATTCTTGAAAATGCGCGTAAATCCCATGCTGAATCACTTTCCCTGGGCAATGACGGCGTTGCGGATATCGGCGATATGTCGGCTAAAAGCTACTCTCAGGATGTGTTGATGAGTCTGAGCCAGGCCCAGTTGAGTCGCATTCGCGATGTTGATGCTGCCCTTGAGCGGATCCAGCAGGGTGGCTACGGTATCTGCGTGGCCTGTGAAGAGGAAATTGCACCGCGTCGGCTTGAGGTTCGCCCCTTTTCCCGCTACTGTATTGACTGTAAGGAAGAATACGAAAAATTTGGTGAATAAATCGATTCGGTTGCCGATGGTAGCTGGTCCAGCCAGGAGATGGTCATGATCTTAATCGCTTTTTTTGTGCTGCTCTTTATTCTGTTTGCTCTGGGTTTTCTCTATTTCTGGGGGATCAATCCCGGTGACATAACGGTTTATCTGACCAGTGAAACAAGTTATACCCTGCCCGGTGCCATTATGTTGATGGCGGTCCTGCTGGCAGGGTTGCTGCTGGGTAATCTGGTTCACATGATGAGCGCCTTTATTCTTTCCTTCAAAGGCTGGAAAAAGGGCCGCGACCTGCGCAAGGGAGAGGAGATCAGCACCGTTTATCGCAGCGGAGTTGGTCGCCTGCTGTCGGGCGATCTGAAAAAGGCTCGAACCTTGCTGAAAAAGGCTCTGGATCGTGATCCACGACGGATTGACAGTCATCTCGCCCTTGCCAGTGTGGCCCTTCAGGAAGGCAACATCCAAGAAGGGATCGACCTGTTGCAAAAAGCGCGGAAACTCGATCCCAAGGGGGTCGAAGTGTTGTTCAAACTGGCGACCACCTATGAAGAGCAGGAACAGTATCCCGAAGCTATGGCCATTTACAAGGAACTGCTGGCGGGCGACGCCGATAATCGCAAGGCAATGCGGGCCTTGCGCGATATCATGATCAAGCTCAGTCACTGGGATGATGCTCTGGCTTTGCAGAAGAGGATTATCAAGGCCACAGCAGCGGGCCCCAAAGTTGATCAGGAAAAACAGACCCTGTTGCAGTTGCGTTATGAGGTTGCCCGGCAGGCGCTGGAGCAGAACGAGCTTGATCAGGCTATTGATGCCTGTAGAGATATTATCAAGCAGGACGCCGGCAGTACTCCGGCCCGGGTCACTCTCGGTGATGCCTACCGTCAGGCCGATCGCTTTGCTGATGCGGCCAAGGTCTATCAGGAAGGCTATCGCGCCCTGAAAAAAAGTGTCTTTCTGGCACGTCTTGAAGATCTGTATATCAATGCTGAAGATCCGGCAGCGCTGCTGGCTTTTTACCGCGCCCAGATGGAACAGGACCCGCAGGATCTGCTTCTCAAGCTTTATCTTGGTCGTCTCTGCCTGCGCCTGGAGATGGTCGATGAGGCGATGCAGCATCTGACCGATCTGGAGGCAACCGGTATCGATTTTTCCAAACTGCATCTGCTGTTAGCTGAAGGGCAGCGCCGGCGCAATCGTACCGATGAGGCGATTGCTGAATACCAGAAAGCCCTTAAAATTGACAGTCATCTGTTGTTGGGCTTTGTCTGCGATGTCTGCGGCGCCAGATTTAACCAATGGCACAGTCGCTGCCCTCAATGCAACAGTTGGGATTCCCTGATCCTGCCGGAACGCAAGCAGATCCAGGAAGCACGCATGATCGACTATCCCAAGATGATTCCCCATGGGGCAAGGGAGGCGGTGTGACCCCGGTACCGGTTGCCCTGGTCATTCTGGATGGCTGGGGTTTGAACGATGAAAGCGTGGGTAACGCTGTCCGTCAGGCTCAAACACCCGTCATGGATAATCTTCTGAAGCAGTGGCCCCATGCCCGCCTGAGTGCCTCAGGGCGTGATGTCGGTCTGCCGGACGGTCAGATGGGGAATTCCGAGGTCGGCCACCTTAATATCGGTGCCGGGCGTATCGTCTATCAGGATCTGACCCGCATCAGCCTTGCCATTGAAGACGGCAGTTTTTTTAAAAATCCGACCCTGTCAGATATTTGTGCGCAGGTATCCGCGGCCGGCAGTAAATTGCATCTGCTCGGACTGGTGTCTGATGGTGGCGTGCATTCCCATATCACCCATCTTGACGCTCTGGTGCAAATGGCACAGCAGGCCGGAGTGGAGCAGATCTGCATTCACGCATTTATGGATGGCCGCGATACCCCACCGACCAGCGGTCGGGACTATCTGGCCGATCTGGACAGGCACCTGACGCTAATGGCTGCGGGAAGAATCTGTACCGTTAGCGGGCGTTACTGGGCAATGGATCGTGATAACCGCTGGGCTCGGGTTGAGCGCGCCTATAGAGCCATGGTGGAGGGGGTCGGTAAGCAGGCTGATGATGCGGTGACGGCCATGGAGCAGGCCTATGCGGCGGGACAGACGGATGAGTTTGTTGAACCCTGTATTATCGGTACACCGGTAACCATTGATGATGGTGACGGGGTCATCTTTTTTAATTTTCGTGCGGATCGCGCCCGGGAAATGACTCGCGCTCTGACCGTTGCCGACTTTAACGGTTTTGAGCGCCGCAAGGTACCGCAACTCTGTGGGTTTGTCTGTCTGACCGAATACGACGAGACCTTCGATCTGCCGAGTGCCTTTGCTACCGAAACCTACACCGATATTCTCGCCGATGTTGTTGCCGCCGCCGGTTTAAAGCAGTTACGCATCGCCGAAACAGAAAAATACGCTCATGTTACCTTTTTCTTTAACGGCGGTGTCGAAAGCGCCTGGCCTGGTGAAGAGCGGGTACTGATTCCTTCACCGCAAGAGGTGGCGACCTACGATCAGAAACCGTCAATGAGCGCGGCCGAAGTGACGGATGAAGTGATCAGACGGGTCGAAAGCAATGCTTATCAATTGATTGTGCTTAATTATGCCAACTGCGATATGGTCGGACACACGGGTATCCTGTCCGCGGCCATTGAGGCGGTTGAAACCGTCGATAGTTGTCTCGGTCGGGTTGTTGATGTGGTTGTTGCGGCTGGCGGGGCACTCTTGATCACCGCTGACCATGGTAATTGTGAGCAGATGGCAGATGTTTCCGGTCATTCCCACACCGCCCATACAAGTAATCCGGTACCTTTAATTCTGGTTGATCCACAGCGTTCGCAGCAGCCGTTGCGTAACGGTATACTGGCTGATCTGGCGCCGACAATCATCGAATTGCTCGGCCTGGAACAGCCCGACGCCATGACCGGCAGATCGTTGCTGGGGTCCGCGTGAGACTTTATTGCTGAGAGGTTAAATTAAGAGGGAAAGCAGGAGGGGGGATGGATCTCAGTGTCTTTTCACACTGGTTGGCGCAATTGTTGCCGGCAGTGTGTCCTCTGTGTTGCGGTATTCTTGATTCCGCCGCGCGAACGTCCTTTTGTCATACCTGTATGATGAGGATTTGCCCCTTGCCGCCGGCACATTGCCCGCATTGTGCACTTCCTTTTGTCCATTCCAGTGCTACGTCATCTCATCTGTGCGGCCGCTGTATTCTTGAGCCTCCTGCCTACAGTGCGGCCTATGCAGCAGCTCTATATGAGGGGCAGCTGCGCACGGCGATCCAGCGATTCAAGTTTCACCAGCGTCCCAACCTCGATCG
>SLDV01000162.1 GCA_007125165.1 Geobacteraceae bacterium
ACCATATACCAGACACTTATGCGCCCAACCTGAAATCACCCGGTTGGGCTGTGTTGTTTTTTGATCTGCAAAAAAAATCCTACATTTCCCAGGACTTATCATCCACCACCTGCGGTGGCCTTCGGGCAATTATTAGTGGATGGTTTTATTTAATAACAGGTTGCAGGCTTGAATGATAAAAAGCAGTTAGCCATCAAAACGATAGCCCTGTCCCAGTACCGTGACAATATATCTGGGATCTGCGGCATCGTCTTCTAACTTCTGGCGCAGGTGCTGGATATGGACGTCAATCACCCGGCTCCAGGAATAGATAGGGGAGTCTTTCCACAGGGTGCGCCTGATTTCTTCGCGAGTTACCAGGCGGCCACGATTCTCGACCAGAAAGACGAGCAGTTGAAACTGCTTCGGCGTCAAGGGAATCACCTCGCCACGCAGGGTTACCTGATGATTGCCGATATCCACCAGTAGGTCGCCGGCACTGATCGAGCGGGCTGGCTCTGCTGATGGTACCTGGCGCAGGCGCGCGCGAATACGCGCCAGTAGTTCACAGGTTTCAAAGGGTTTGACGACGTAATCATCGGCACCGGTTTCGAGGCCAATGATTTTATCCTGCAGCTTATCCCGTGCGGTTAGCATAATAACTGGTGTCTGTGGATGGGTCGCTTTGAATTCCTCACAAAAATCGAGACCGTCACCATCCGGCAGGGTCAGATCAAGGATGATCAGGGCCGGAGATGTGTTCCGCAGAATGTCACGTGCTTCAGACAGATTGGCGGCTGTCACCACGGCAAAACCGTGGAGGCCGAGGTTGGCTTTAAGAACGGTGCGGATATCCGCGTCATCATCAACCGCCAGTAGGGTGAAGTTGTCCATGTTGCTTGTCACGGCTTAATCTCCTCGCAGTCATGATGGATCGGCAGGGTGAAATACACACAGACGCCGCTTCCCTGTTCAGGGTCACTGATGCTGATGGTGCCGCCGTGGGCCTCGACAATAGCACGACAGATTGCCAGACCAAGTCCGGTGCCGGCCTTTTCGCCGGAACGGTAGAAGCGCCGGAAAACGTTTTCTCGTTTGTCAGTCAGGATGGTTGGCCCCGCATTGCAGATTTTCACCTGGATCATGTCACCTTTCTGTTCTGCACAAACGGTGATAGCGGTGTGCTCCCGGGCAAACTTCACTGCGTTACCAAGCAGATTGGTCAGGACCTGGCGCACCCGGTCCTCGTCAGCATGTACCAGTGGTAGATCAATCGGCAAGGAGCAAAGGTCAAGGCAGTAGCGTTCGGCATCGAAGGTAAAGGACTGAACGCACTCCTGGATGACGCGCGTCAGATTGATGCTGGACAGGTCAAGGGTGCGTTCAGCCCCCGCTTCAATGTATTCGATATCGAGCATGGTTTGTACCATGCGGATCAGGCGGTCGGTATTTTTCTGAACAATGTCGAAAAATTCAATCAGGTCGCCAGGATCGGAAGGTTTTGCTGCCGGGGTGGATTGTTTCATCCGGGCAGTAATATACTCCACCGCGCCCCTGATCGAGGTCAGAGGGGTGCGTAACTCATGGGCAGCGCGGGCGAGGAATTCTGATTTGCGTTCGCTGGCGTCGCGAATCTGTTGGTTGAGCTGTTGAAGTTCCACTGTCGCATCCCGGACCTTGTCTTCGAGCTCTGATTGGTACTCCGAAAGACTGGCGGCCATCTCTTCGAAAGAGCGTGACAATTCCTCAAATTCATCACCGCTGCGTACAATGGCCCCGGGGGGTGGGCCTTTTTCCGAAAAGTGACGGATTGACGTCGTCAGCTCATCGACCGGTACCAGCACCATGCGGCGTAAAAAATACAGCAGGGTGCTACTCAGAAAAATTACCAACAGCAGCATGGAGCCGAACATCAGATTACGGTTGGCTTTTGCTTCGGCAAAGATTTTACCGAGGGGAAGGGTGACACTGATAGCTCCGCGAACGCTGCCGACTTCATACCCGGCATGACAGGACAGGCAGGCCTCTTCGACATAGAGGGGCGAAATGTAGCGCAGATAAGTGACCTTATCGAGTTCTTCCATGGCAATAATTTCCTGTACGGGCTCTTCTTCAAAGCGTAACAGGGCGGTACGCTCAAACTCGTCTGGAAAATTTTCCGGATTGGTCAGATTCAGACTGGTAATGTGAAACCAGTAGAGTCCTTTGTCGCGGGCGTAACTGACCAGCTCCTTGGTTACCATAGCCGGGGTTTTGTGGGCATATCGGCGCGCTTCGGAACGGACGCTTTGGGGCTGGGCTGGCGGCCCTTCCTGCACCCATGGAAGTTGCTCGACGAAAACTCCACCATGATCAGCAATCCAGCGGCGCATGATGACGATCTGCTGAAAAATCGCCCGCGCCTCATTTTCCGCTTGGCGAATGATCAATTGCTGCTGGCGTTCATTGATTATATAGAAAGTGGTGCTCAACGAAATCAGCAGAATCAGGCTGCAGCCGATCACCAGTTTGTAGCTTAGGCTTGTGCGCATGGGTAGATATCCGTTTCTGCGATAATCATTGTCGATGGCCAGGGATTCTAGCAGAAAACGCCGTATTTGTCGTGACAGGCCGATGTTCTCACGTAGGGGCGGTTCGCGAACCGCCCCTTGGCGGACACTGAAAACGCAACAGCAGATGTCCGCCCGACAGCAGCAAGGCGGCACAGATAAACAGACTGGTGTAGCCGGCCAGATCGCCCACCATGCCGAGCAGAATAGCGCCGATAAAGGCACCACTGTCAATGCCACCGGTAAAAATGCCGGTTACCTTGCCGCGGGTCGAGTAAGGTTCGTCGCGAATGGCCATGGCGTTAAGTGCAGGAAACAGCAGCCCGTGACCGATGCCGAACAGAAAACCAACCATCAGCAACAACAGATTGGTTTGTACCAGAGGCACCATGACCAGTCCGGCGGCGGCAAGTGCCAATCCCCAGGGAATGATCTGGTTCTCGCCAACCCGATCCGCCAATCTGCCAAGAAAAATTCTAGTGCCGACAGCGGCAGTAGCATAAGCAAAAAAATAGAGGGAGATGTAGCTTAAGTCTTTTGTCTGAGCAAAGGGTGCGATGAAGTTGCCGGTGGCAGCCAGACCAACACCGAACAGCAGGGCGATCCCTCCGCTGATCAACATCTTGCGGGTTTTAAGCAGGGCAAAAAAGGAAGCAGAGACCGGTCCCTCTGAGGACAGCAGCCGATGCTGGTCAGGAACCGGCAGGTGAAGGAAAAATGCTGCTGCCGCAAGTCCCGAGGCGGCCAGGAAAAAAGCGGAAAAGCCGTAGTTGAACAGTATCGGCTCGGTGATCAGTGGCCCCAGGGCAAGGCCAATCAGTCCCGAGGTGCCGAAAATGCCGATTCCTTCATTGAGGCGCTGTACCGGAATCAGGTCGATAATAAAGGTGAACACAGAGGTAAAGCAGATGGCCAGGCCGATACCATGGACGATTCTGAGCAGTAGCAGGGCAGGGTAGTAGTTGGTCAGTGGTCCCTGCAGTAACAGGTGAAACAAAGGGAGCAGAGTCATGATAATGCAGCCGATGCTGTAGCTGCGTTTGCGCCCGATCCGGTCGATCATTTCGGCGACCCAGGGACGACACAGAGCCGAGGCAAGGGCAAAAATCCCCATGATGATGCCGATGTCCCGGTCGCTGCCGCCGCGCTCCAGAATAAACAGCGGAAACAGAAAAAAAGAAGAAAAACTGCTAACCAGAGCCAGGTTGGCGAGAAACAGGACGGCAAAGGCCGGGGTGTAGAGTTTCATTGGTGCCTGCAATATAAGTTCAGACTTGCCTGGAATCAAACGGTTCAAGGTGACATTCGGACATGGTCGCATCATAGCAGAGGCATCGGCGGAAAACATAGTGCGGAAAAGCTCTTGTGGCATACCTTGATGAACGTGTAGATTACTTCGGACTTTGCATCACAGCCGTCACAACAAAAGTAAGGACCACATTATGACGATGACGCAAGAACAGGTGTTTGCCAAGATGAAAACCCTGTTGGAGATGATCAAGTTCTCCCACACCATCTTTGCCTTTCCTTTTGCCCTGATGGGTGTTGTTTTAGCCTCGCTGGCCAGTGGCCGTCCTCCCGGGTATGGCCAGGTCTTCTGGATTTGTGTCGCGATGGTCGGAGCGCGCAGTGCCGCCATGGGGCTGAATCGGCTGATTGATGCGCGTATTGATGCCGAGAACCCACGCACGGCCGAGCGCCACATCCCCAGCGGCCAGGTGTCAGTAGTTGAGGCCTCTCTCTTTATTCTGGTGTCCACGGCAATTTTTCTTTTTTCCGCCTGGATGCTGAATCCTCTCTGTTTCAAGCTGGCGCCGGTCGCTCTTGCTCTTTTTGTTCTTTACGCCTACTGCAAGCGTTTCACCCATTATGCCCATGTCGTACTGGGTTTGTGCCTCGCCGCTGCACCCATTGGTGCCTGGATTGCCTTGCGTGGCGATATCGGTTGGCCGGTCATTTCTCTGGGGCTGGCAGTTCTCTTCTGGGTGGCCGGTTTTGACATTTTCTACGCTTTGCAGGACTATGATTATGATGTCAAAGCCGGATTACATTCGGTACCCTCGCGTCTGGGTATCGAAAAATCCTTTACCCTGGTGCGTATATTCCACGGGCTGATGTTGCTGTTTCTGCTTCTGGTCATGCCCGGCAGTGGCCTTGGATGGATCTACTTTGCCGGTGTGGTTGTCGTAGCAGGGCTGCTGGTGTACGAACACAACCTGGTCAAACCGGATGACCTGTCACGACTGGATGCGGCGTTTTTTAATATGAATGGTTATATCAGTGTGACGATATTCTTTTTTACTTTGATAGATGCGTTGGTTTGACGAGCAAACAGATTTAACGCAGAGGTGAAGAGGCGCAGGGTACGCAGAGGAAAACAAAAAAGAAGAATTCAGAATACAGAATATAGAATATAAGGTCAGAAGGTGCTGTCTTGCCTTCTGGATTCTATCTCCTGAATTCTAAATTCTGCTCTTGTATTTCTCCGCGTCTCTGCTCCTCCGCGTCTCTCCGTTAAAAGAAGTTAAAGGTTTTTCTATGAAAAAAATCGTTGTTGGAATCACGGGTGCTTCCGGGTCGATTTATGGTCTGCGCCTGATCGCCGAACTGCTTGCTGCGGATCATCAGGTCAGTGTGCTTCTCACCAATGCCGGGCGCCAGGTGACTGCCTTCGAAACGGGACTGAAACTGGCTGAGGATGCGCCGATGTGTCAAGCGCAGTTGCAGGAGCATTTTCATTGCACAGACAAGCTCAGATACTATGCCAACGATGATTTTTTTGCTCCCGTAGCCAGTGGTTCCAGCGCTCCAGATGCCGTGGTTATTTGTCCCTGTTCTATGGGAACGGCCGGGCGCATTGCTGCCGGATTGTCGGATAATCTGCTTGAGCGCGCTGCTGATGTTGCCTTGAAAGAACAGCGGCAACTGGTGCTGGTGCCGCGCGAAACCCCATTCAATCAGATTCATCTGGAAAACCTGCTGCGTTTGGCCACAGCCGGGGGGACGATCCTGCCGGCCATGCCCGGTTTTTATCATCATCCGCAAACTCTGGATGATCTGGTTGCCTTTGTCGTCGGCAAGATACTGGACACCCTGGGTGTTCCCCACCAGTTGTTCAAACCCTGGGGTGCAGACAGATAATATAATTGGTGGATGAGGAAGGGAATGGAACAGATCAGAGAGAAGATCAAGAACGGACAACGTCTCAGTGATGAAGATGCCTTAAAGCTGTTTGAATCTTTTGAACTGCTTGAGATAGGTGAGCTGGCTGCCCAGGTTAATAAAAGAAAAAACGGCAACAAGGTTTATTTCAACGTTAACCGCCACCTGAACTACACCAACCTCTGTGTCAACCAATGCATCTTCTGTGCTTTTGCCCGCGAAGCGGGGGATGCGCGGGGTTATACTCTCGATCTTGATCAGGTGCGGGCCAAGGTTCGTGAAGCGGAGGCTGCCGGCGCCACCGAGATCCATTCTGTTGGCGGTCTGCACCCGGATCTCTCCTTCGATTTTTATCTGGATATGCTGAGGGCCATCAAAGAGGAGTGCCCCAAGTTGCATATCAAGGCCTTTACCGCCGTAGAGATCGACTATTTTGCCCGAATCAGCGGCAAAACGGTGATTGATGTCGTTCGTGCACTTAAGGAGGCGGGCCTGGGTTCCATGCCTGGTGGCGGTGCCGAGATCTTCGGGCAACAGGTGCGCGATAAAATCTGTCCGGAGAAAATCAGCGGCGAGCGTTGGCTGGAGATTACCGAGATCGTCCACAACTGTGGCCTGCGCACCAACGCCACCATGTTATTTGGCCATCTGGAAAATTATGCCGACCGGGTTGAGCACTTGCGCCTGTTGCGCGAATTGCAGGATCGTACCGGTGGCTTCCAGAGTTTCATTCCGCTGGCGTTTCAACCTGACAATACCAGGGTACCGGGAGCGGTTGGCGTCAGCGGGGTCGATGCCTTGAAAACCCTCGCCATCAGCCGTCTTTATCTCGACAATTTCCAGCATATCAAGGCCTACTGGGTCATGCTCGGTATGAAAATCGCCCAGGTGGCCCTGTGTTTTGGGGTCAACGATATCGATGGCACCGTGATCGAAGAAAAAATTGGTCACGATGCCGGTGCTGATTCCCCCCAGGTATTGACTCGCGAACAACTGATTACCCTGATCCGTAATGCCGGTCGTCAGCCGGTGGAGCGCGATACCCTCTATCGGGAAATACGGGAGTATTAAGGTCGTGGACACCGC
>SLDV01000065.1 GCA_007125165.1 Geobacteraceae bacterium
AAGAATTGGCATTTGCTCTAAAAAGAAAAACAGGGGCTCACAGCATTATGCCGTAAGCCCCTGGAATATCTGGCTCCCTCTGCTGGGCTCGAACCAGCGACAATCTGATTAACAGTCAGATGCTCTGCCAACTGAGCTAAGAGGGAATAGTTGGTGCGGGATGGGAATATAGGAGATAGTCGCCGCCCTTGTCAAGCCATTTTACGATCGCCGATCAGCTTCCTTTTTTCAGGTCATTCAGTACCAGCTTGGCAACCGCCTTGAGAGTTTCAAACACACCCTCGCCGGTGAAGGCAACCGCCTCGTATTCCGGAACCTTGCGCGGATTGAGAACTTTGCTCAATTCCTCGATGTCGGAGGCACTGGGAAGGTCGCGCTTGTTATACTGTATAACGAACGGAATCTTCTCGATGTCAAAACCCTGCTCTTCGAGGTTGTCACGCAAATTCTCAAGGCTCTCGATATTGGCATCAAACCGCTCTTCCTGTGAGTCAGCGACAAAAACCACCCCGTCAACCCCTTTGAGAATCAGCTTCCGGGAGGCGTCGTAAAACACCTGACCGGGAACTGTATAAAGGTGAAAGCGGGTTTTAAAGCCGCGGATTTCTCCCAGAGCCAGGGGCAAAAAATCGAAAAACAGGGTCCGCTCTGTTTCCGTGGCCAGAGAAATCATCTTGCCCTTGGAACCTTCAGCGGTTTTATTGTAGATATACTGCAGATTGGTTGTCTTGCCGCACAAACCGGGACCATAGTAAACTATCTTGCAATTAATTTCGCGTGATGCGTAGTTAATAAAGGACATCTAGGAGATCCCGCTTAGTTAAAAAGGTTGTCGATGTCTTCGTCGGTAATCTCGGCAAAGGGGCTTTCCTGAACCTCAGAACTCTGGTTCTGCGCTTTGCGAACCAGGTCCTCGAGGATCGAAGCCAGATCAGCGCTAGCTTTTTTGACCCGCAAACGCACCAGACCCAAGGAACTGCGCTGATCAAAAATAACCACCAGAATGACCCGTCCACCAACAATAGAGAGGTGAATGTTATCTTTTTCCCCTTCGTGAAAAAGAATCGAAAACTCTTTTTCCCCGATGAGCTTGGCCAACCCCCCGGTGGCCGCAATATTCCCGGCAGTCAGTGAAGCAAGGCTGGTTGTATCCAGATTTTCCGTCTCGCCGGTTGCGGCTATTAACTGACCGTCCTTGTCGACAAGAAAAATCACCTTGGCATTTGATTCTCGCAGCAGACGCTCAATCAGTGCTAGAATCTTCTGGTACTCTTCATCGTACATCACCAGAGAGGACTGGGAACTGCGCATGTGGTACTCCTTGGATAGGATTGACTCGGTAAGGGTTCTGTATATCATTTAAAAAGTCTCATATCAAGTATCTAATCATTAGAAAGAGCCTTTGCACATATTTAAAGTACTGTTGACTTGTGATATAAAAACATCTACTTAGTGTTCATCCGGAAACGCGCTGGATGAACGCTTGATGGACACCACTTGTAAATGGCTCCCGGTTTTTAACGATTACTCTGACAGGACAGGTCTTGCCAACAACCTACCAACATCCTTGCGGTCTGCAGCCCTGGAGCAAAGATCTGATCGACGGTTCCGTTTGCGAAGGCTACGAATTTGCTTTGCTCGATGACTGCGACAACGCTTATCGTTTTACGGCTGTCGTCTCGGCACCCAGAATCGCTGATATCTTTTTTCGATTCAGCCGCTTTTTGCCGGACGAGTCTTTTTTCATTCTTGAGTTTTATCCTGAACAGGCGGCCACCCTGCGTTCAAGCCAGGAAGAGTCGCGCCCGGAGCCCACCGTTTATTATTCTCCCTATCTGCCAACAAACCTTATTTTAGGGACAGTTGCCCCCTACCTGAACCGCATGATTCACGATGGTTTTGTCGGCTTCGGACTGGCCAACAACCGCAGAGGGCTCGAATTTTTCTGTTCCGAAGAAAAAGTGTTGAGCTTTTTCACCGACAATCATCTGCGCTTGTGCAATTTTCTCAACCACAATCAGATCCTCTACTCCGATGACCTGGTTCTGCCGACCGACTATGACCATCATCATCTTTCCCTGCTTGGCCTGCCGCGTGAGCAGTTACCCGATGACCTGAAAAAGTTCGGCACTGCCGAACTGGATTCCTCCCTCTACTGCGAGGAGCTGACCGACATCCTTGATATGTATGAGGTGGAAGAAGGACTGTCTTTCTTCCTCACTCGCAAAGAACAGGAACAGATCACTGAACTGATCACCAACAAGCTTAAACACTGTGAATTTGCAGATATAGAATTCGGTTCACTGCTACTCGACTGGAGCGACTTTGTCACCGAGTGCGAGTACGTTTTTGACGGCGACCTGTGGGAATATCGCCAGGGCCTGAAGATCCGCGACATGATTGAAACGGTGACTGAACTGCTCCCTGCCCCCCTCGCTGAAAAAATCAAAGCCATTGTTGCTGAACCCGATACCGTCTTTCGGAAAAATCTGATTGATGGTTCCAGGCGCCTTGACACCCAGGAGAATCCGACTGTAAATCAGGAACGCTTCTGGTATCAGGGAGTGGTCCGCAATCAGGGAAGCGAATTGCGCCGCGACCTGATCCGCCACGGATGGTTCAAAGGCCAGTAACAATGTTCCTGATTCTTGCAGCAACTTCTGCAGAAACAACCCTGCTACGCCAACAACTGGTCAGCGTAAAAACTTTGGCGGGCGGTGAAAAAGAAGTCCTGCAAGGTGAGCTTTGTGATATCAGGATACTGCTTGGTCACGGTGGCATCGGCTCCATGCTGATGACCATGCAACTGACCAGGTTTCTGACACTGCATCGACCCCGGGCCGTTCTGCTCTGCGGCTGCGGCGGCAGCTATCCCGACAGCGGTCTTGCCGTTGGCGATCTGGCTCTGGCCAGTGCTGAAATCTACGGTGACTGCGGTGTAACCACAGACGCCGGCTTTGTTCCTCTGGAGCAGTTGAGCATTCCACAAGAATCCCACTTTGCCCCGATCTTTCAGCAGTCTTACAACCTTGACACGCCTTTGCTGCAAAGCGCTGCCCGGCTATTGCCTGAAGCACATTGCGGAACCTTCGTGACCGTCAACAACTGCAGCGGCACCCGCAAGCTGAGTCTGCAACTGCAACAGCAGACCGGAGGGATATGTGAAAACATGGAAGGGGCTGCCGTCGCTCAGGTATGTGCTGAATTTTCGTGCCCGTTATTGGAGATACGTGGCATCTCCAACCCGACGGGAACCCGCGCTGACCATTTGTGGGACATCCCCCTGGGCATGAGAGTGGCACAAGAGGCAATCCTGACCCTGCTGCAGCGCGGCCTGTTGACCAATTAAATCTGAAAACAATTTTTGATCCGCGAATGCCACGAAAAGAAACGAAAAGTTAGACAATTACAGCAAAATAGCCATTCACCAAACAGGCTGCACAATGAATTTGTATTTTTTTTGATTTTGTTCGTGTATTCCGTGTTTTCCGTAGACAGCTGCTTTTCCAGGATAAAAAGACTTATGTTATGACAACTTTAAGCCTTGGCTATTCCCCTTGTCCCAACGATACCTACATCTTTCACGCGCTGATCCATGGGTTAGTTGCCTGTGGTGATCTAACCTTTGCCGAGCGCCTGGAAGATGTCGAAACCCTCAATCAACTGGCAGTGGATGGAGTCCTCGACCTGACCAAAATCTCTTTTCATGCCTTTGGACATGTGCGTGATAAGTACCTCCTGCTACGCAGTGGGGCTGCCCTCGGGCGCGGGTGTGGCCCATTGATCATTGCTGACGGCTCTGTGTCATTGAAGCAGTTAGAGGGCAAAACCATTGCCATCCCTGGACGACTGACCACCGCCAATCTGCTTCTGCAACTCTATTTTCACGGGGCTGATAAGCTGCTGACTCTCCCCTTTGATCAGATTATTGATGCTGTTCTTCAGGGGCGCGCTGCAGCCGGCGTCATTATTCACGAATCACGCTTTACCTATCAGCAGCATGGATTGCACCAGTTACTTGATCTGGGGCAATGGTGGGAAGAGGAAACCGGCCATCCAATCCCACTGGGAGGCATACTGGCAAAAAGAAGCCTGGGGGAAGAGCGGATCAGGCAGGTGGACCAGGCCCTGCGCCAGAGCATTGAGTACGCCCGTGCCCATCCGCAAGAAGCCGTCGATTATATCCGTCGTCACGCACAGGAGCTGGATGATACGGTCATCCGCCGGCACATCGGTCTGTATGTCAATGATTATTCTGTTGATCTGGGCGATGAGGGTCTGGCGGCCATCGACTGCCTGCTGGGCAAGGCCGGGCAGATCGGCATTATCCCATCAGTCGATCTGCCGCTGACGCTCTAAAAACCTATCTTTTCCCCAATCGTACCGCTTTGATAAACCGCGCCTCGACGGCTGCGCCAACCTTGGCCAGGGTTTCCGGGTCGACCTGCGAATCCACAGAAAAGACAACCATCGCCTCTCCAGCTTTTTCCAGACGTCCGAGACTCATGCTGCCGATGTTGACCTGATGCTCGCCGAGGATGGTGCCAATCTTGCCGATGAGGCCGGGACGGTCTTGATAATTAATCACCAGCATGTGCTCTTCCGGGCGGAAATCAACCGGGAAATTACGCAGCTTGACAACCTTGGGTGTTCCCTCAAAGAGCGTACCGGCAATGCGCCGCTTGCCTTCTGAACTTTCCAGATCAATGGTAATGAGACTGGAGAAGGAATCGGTTTCGGTAGAACGAACTGATGCGACCTCAATTCCCCTGGTCTTTGCCACCAATCCGGCGTTAACCATATTGACATCCTGCTCGGTGCTGAAATTCAACATGGCCGCCAGACCGCAGATAGTCAGGGGGTCACAATCATAGCGAGCGATCTTGCCGTTGTAGGTGAAGGTGATTTTGTTCGGATTGGCCGGGGCCAGTTGTGAAATGAATTCACCTAGTATCGACACCAGCTCCATGAACGGTTTCATGTGCTCCATCAGATCCGGGTCAAAACGTGGAATGTTAACCGCATTACTCAAAGGCCGACCGTCGATGTAATTAACAATTTCCTTGCTGACATCAACGGCAACATTTTTTTGCGCTTCAAAGGTATTGGCACCAATGTGCGGTGTTACCAGCATGTTAGGATGAGCGATCAGTTTTTTGAGCAGCTCACTGCGCGGCGGCTCCTCGCTGAACACATCGAAAGCAGCACCGGCACATTTTCCCGACTCAAGGGCATCAAGCATGGCCGCTTCATTGATGATACCACCACGGGCACAGTTGACGATAAAAACCCCATCCTGCATACCGGCAAAATGCTCGCCGTTGACCATATCACGGGTTTCCTCATTCAACGGGGTATGGACACTGATAATATCAGAAAAACGGATGACATCTTCCAGAGAAGTCAACTTGACACCAAAGTCTTCAGCGCGCTTTTCGGAAATATAGGGATCATAGGTAATTACTTCGGCCTCAAAGGCACGACAGCGCAGGGCCACCCGCCCACCGACTTTGCCAAGACCGATAATTCCGACGGTTTTACCCTTAAGCTCATAGCCGGTAAAAAGTGCCCGCTTCCACTCACCGTTTTTAAGGCTGATATTGGCAATACCGACGTTGCGACACTTAGCCAGCAGAATGGCCATGGTATGTTCTGCCGCCGAATTAACATTACCGTATGGTGCGTTAACAACGATGATTCCGCGCCTGCTGGCGGCATCGACGTCGACATTATCGATCCCGACACCCGCTCTGGCAACAATCTTGAGGCGCTGAGCATGGCTCAAAAGAGTTTCGTCGACCAGGGTACCGCTGCGGGTGATAATAGCATCGTAGTCACCTATGCAACGGTGCAGTTCAGTTGTTTCGAGGCCAATCTTCTTATCAACACTGATGCGCGGGTCATTAACCAGCGGCAACAGACCACTATCGGAAATTTCATCGGTAATCAGGACCTTCATCTATTCAACCTTTCTTATGGCTTCAGGAAAGCAGGGATTTTATGTTCACTGCCGGCGCTTGTCAATCGTCCAGAATCATCTCTTCGCGCCCAAGCAAACGAACCTGATCGATATGAATAACTTGAGGTTGCTCCAGATAAACGGCAAACAAACCGACACTTGCTACACGCTGCAAATCAAGCTCACGTCCACGCGGTGCACTGGCAACATCATCGAGCATGACCCGAACCCTGTTCCAGCCCGGCTCCAGAAGAATTTTCGAATTAAACCTGTCGCGATGCAGATTGTCGTGAAAACGATGGTGCTGGTCATGGACGCGCAGGTGCAACTCAAAGAATTCTTCCCCGGGATAATAGACAAACATCTGCAGAGCTGCATACTCGCGCCAGTCTGACGGAAAATAATTGAGAAAAACGCCAGGATACCAGCCGGCCACAAGCTCAACCCGCAGTGACCTGTCACCCTTATATGCCAGATATCGGTCGACGTGGCGGCGGGATTTCCCCCCCCATCTGGTGCCTTCATAGGGAGTCTCAAAACCGGACAATAGAGGAAACTGGTAATGACTGATGATATCATCGGCCAGCGCCCGGGAAAAAGGTGTCAGCCCCCATACCAATACCAGTATGAGGGAGAACTGCAAGACATAACGGACCGGCGCAAGCAATTGCTTGCGCTGCGGCGCGAAAAAGAAAACCGCAATCAAACCGCCCAGCAGATCATTATAAATATCTTGCCAACTTGGTTCACGCCCCACCAGCGACTGGAGAATTTCTGTGGCACCCCCAACCACA
>SLDV01000136.1 GCA_007125165.1 Geobacteraceae bacterium
CCATAAAACTGTCGGGGTCACGCAGGAAAGCATCAAGGTTGTTGCTGTGGCAGTCACGCCGGTAAACAGTCAGTTGCGAAAAACTCTGTCGGCGCACAAATTCACTGCAAGTACGGGTGCATTTGGCAACATAACGCAAACGTCTTTTACGCCGCGCCCGGCTCAGGTCATTGAGCAGGCGTCTGCTGAAATCCTGCTCTGCCTGCGGGTGGTGATCCTGGTAGGTTGGTATGGCTGATTGTGTCAGAGCTTCTGTCGTTATAGGTAGTTGTGCCAGCAGCAGGGCCAGATTTTTACGATAGAAGCGGCTGTGCAACAGGGTCGGATAGCAGCGGATGCCGTCGCCGTCAATGGCATAAAGGGTGTCGTGACTTAAGAGGAAATTATTCAGATGAATATCGGTCTGGATCAGGCCGGCTTTGTGGATTTTTGCCACCAGTTCAATCAATTGCTGCAACAGTTTTAATCGCTGATCATTGTTGTCACAGTTTTGCCAGTGCTCCAGCGCGCTAATGGCTGCGGGGAGTGCCTGGTAGATCAACACAAGTCGGCCGTCTTTCAGGTTTCCGGAAAAAAGGACTTCCGGCGAAGAAATCTGCGCCTTATGTAACGCTTCGCTCCCCCTTTTTTCGCGGTGCCAATGACGCCTGGCGCGTGCGCCTGAATATAGCTTGGCGACAACATGATGTGCTCCCCAGTTGCCGCTGAAAACCTGCCGTTTGCCCGGGAGTTCACGCAGGAGCTTGTCGCACTGCAGTACCGGGAGGTTTGGATCAGACAGTATGAATCTGGTGTCGCTGGCGATTGTTGTCTGTGGTTGGTCTGTTGTCATTTTTTACTCGACCCGCTCTTTTTCTGCTCTTTGAGCTGCTCTCTTTGGTCGAAAAATTTAACAATGCGTCTGACCGTTTTTTTATCAGTGGGCAGCAGTTTTTCTGTTTTTCGATAAAGCAGAAAGAATTGCAGCCTTTGGGTCCGGGTGAGAACTTTTTTACCGATTTTATCCAGACAGGCCAGATCTTTGATTGCACCACGTCGCCGCAACGGTCCAAATTGTTTGCGTCCTAACGGGCAATCAAAAAAATAGACTTTTGGTTTTTTCTCATTCTGCAACAGGATATTGCGCCATTTGAGGTCCCAATGGACGAAGCTATCGTCATGCAGCCTGCGCGTATAGTCGGCAACCTGTTCCATGATCATCAAGAACCATGTGCGATTGTTGAACCTTTCGGGCTGTTGACGGGCCAGAGTGGCCAGGTCAATGGCATTGTCCACACCGGCAGTGACCAGAACTTCGAGGGTTTGTCCATTGATCCGTTCACGTCCGTAAGCAACAATGCGTGGCGTGGGGATACCAAGGCTTTCAAAGTAGAGCAGGTTGCTCCACTCTCCCTCGGCACGACTGCGCCCGAGAAAGCGACGGACTCCTTTGCCGCCTTTATGGTACTGCTTGATAAAATACTGTTGACCGTCGCCGTCAGTTCTAATCACATGGCTGATGGGATCTTTAGAAATCTGGTCGCCGGTCTGATGGAGGGTTGTTTCAATCGTTCCAAACAGGGGGGGTTCATCGCAACAGCCCGAAAACGACCAGAAGTTTTTTTTGCACTGCAACATTGTCATGATTGCGCCGGAACATTTCCAAGAATGCTTCATTCAGGTATGATAAATCGGTAGAAATGGCGCCATCATAGTGTAATGAAGGTGTCCGGTCAACGCCGTTGGGCTGTTATGGAGATAACAGTCTTTCTTGACAGTCAGCAGAGAGTGGGTTAGAAGCTCTGAAAATTCTAACGGTTTGAGGTTGTTGTTCTCCTTCAGCATCCTGTCATCATTTAAAACTCGTGCTTTTGCGTGGAATGTAAATTGAACCAGACCAAGTTTTTCTTGCGAGCTTTTTTAGATGTTCTTCGGGAGCTCATGCGGCTAATCACCGACTGGCAACTTTCTTGCCGGTCTTGTGCCTCTTTCCAGGTTCCTTCTGATTTTTTTGGTGTCAATGTAGCTGCGGAAGAAAATCCACAAAGCGATGACTATATTCTGCGGCGGTTGAACGATCTTGATATCAATCATGTGAGGCTCGCTTTTACCTATGATAGCTTCGATTCGCCCCCACAGCGGTTGCTGGACAGAATAGCCGCAGAAGGGCTCGATGTGATGCTGGTCCTGGTGCCACCACGGGAGCGGGCTCATGCCATCCTTTTTGATTCAAGTGCACAGGATGAGTGGGTAGCATTTGTCGAGAAAGTTCGGAATCTTTATGCCGGTGCCGTCAAGATTTTCGAGATCGGCAGTACCCCTAATCGAAAAAAGTGGTCAGGTTATCGTCTGCGCAGTTATCTGAAAGCATGGGAGCTTGTTGCCAGTCAGGTGCAGGGCGCTGATGTCTGTTTGGCGGGCCCCAATGTTCAGGACTTTGAGCCCCATGCGAACAGATTGTTGCTAAGAGCAATGAAACGGAATTCTGTAGCTCCTGCAGTTCACACCGATAACCTTTTCGTTGAGCGGGTGATTGAGCCGGAAGCCTACGATCATCGTGCCTTGGGGCGGTTCGCCACCGGCCTGATAAAGCTGAATCTGATCAAAAAAGCGAGAATATTAAAAAGTATTGGCGACAGGGTCGGATGCTGTCGTTTTTTTTCTACCTGTTTTTTCTGGACGACGAAACGCCTGAGCCGGACATCTTTGTGGCCGCAGCAAAAAAAAGTCGACTATCAGGCCCGTTACTTGACGTTGGCCGCTTCAAGTGGTGCCCTTGATCGTGTTTACTGGGGCCCCCTGATTTGCAGTCGCGACGGTCTGATAGATGACGGCAGCGTTGATTACCCGGAAGTCGATCACTCGACCTTTTATGGGTCCGTCCGCGGGAATTTTGCTGATTTTATCACAACCCCGGCATTTCACTCTCTGGCCTACGTCAGCAGGCGATTAAAGGGAAGCGCCTGTGATGGTGCTGTCAATCAGGTAACAGGGCTTCATCATTATTCTTTTACCGCGCCAGATGGTCGCTTTTTTCATCTCTGCTGGTGTCGGGATGGGCAGGCAATCAATTTAAACGATCTGTACACGGCGGATCAGCTTGTGGTTGCTCAGTTTGCAAACGCCTGTGGTCATCCTGTCGGTCATCCCATGGCCATCAGCGAACAGGTGCTTTTTATCGATTTTCCGGGGGCGACCAGTCAGGTCATTCCCGCCGTATGCTTACCATCTTCGTATCATTATCAGGATGAGGACGTGTTTTATCTTTCAACTCCCGATATTCTAGGCATCCCCCGGCGCGATCAGGATTGGCGCGGGGCGTATATTCATGACAGGGAGTCAGCGAAGCTGTTGGGCGAGGAACTGTGCCCGGATAAGTTGTTGTCATTACCGGAACAGGCCGTTCTTCGCGACAGTCGTAATCGTCTCTGGAATATTGCTGATCCTCGCGATCCGCACCGACGGCTGACCGTCAAACTAAATCGTCCAACCGGCATCAAGCGCTGGAGTTATTATTTCAAACCAAGTAAAGGATTGCGGCATTGGAACAATGCATCAATCATGCTGAAGCGTGGTATCAACACTCCCCAGCCTGTGGCTTACTATGAAAGACACAATAACAGCGGCGTCAAAGAAAGTTATTATATCTGTGATTTTGTCGATAATGCCTTTTCATCACGACAGGTCTGCGCTGCCATAGAGCAGGGCGTTGCCGAGTTCAGGGGGCTGAACAAGCAGCAGTGGCTCGACTTCCTGAGCGATTTTATTTGCCGTATGCACAACAAAGGGATTGTTCATCGTGATTTATCTGTCGGCAACTTGATGTTAACCCAGGAAGATGATGGCAGAATCACTCCGCATCTGATCGATATCGGGCGCGCGCGCATTACGCGTAAGGGAGCTACCGGTCGTTACCGATTGCTGGATTTGATGCGCATCTGTTATAAGTTGAGCTGGTCGAACCGAGATCTGTTTATCCAGTGTTACAATAATCATTGGTACCGGAAACTGCCCTGGTACTGGCGTTTGGCGGTGGGCTATTATGATATCAAGCAAGGAACCAAGAAGTATGTCAAGCGTCAGTTTAAACGCAAGAAAAAAAGCTGAAACAATGTCGTTTACAGCGACTCACGCCCCACTGGGCAAACTTTCATAAAGTAACTTTTTTGATCAACACAAACCTTTGGCAGAACCTTCCCCTCTTGACAAAGGGGGGCAGGGGGGATTTTTCTTCCAGCAATCTCAGGCAAATCCCCGAGTTCCTCTTTATCAAGGGGGGCTTAGCTATTGTGAAATAGTTGATGCATATCAGGAACTTTTTCAAGTTACACAGAAGGAATTTTGATGAGGAATTTTGTGAATCAACAGCATATTGACCGTCACTTTCAACGTCATGCCGAGGTGATGGAGACCGTAGCGCAAGAATTGACACCAGCTATCAGCGCCAGCGTAATAACTATTGTCGCCGCCCTGAATGCCGGGAATAAAATATTGACGTTGGGTAATGGTGGTTCTGCCGCTGACGCCCAGCACTTTGCTGCTGAGTTTGTCGGTCGATTTCTGCGCGAACGGCGAGCCCTGCCGGCTGTTGCCCTGACCACTGATACCTCGTTGTTGACTGCCGTCGGCAACGATTTCGGCTTTGACCAGATTTTCAATCGTCAGATCGAGGCGCTGGCACAGCCCGGTGATGTGGTGATCGGAATTTCCACCAGCGGAAATTCTGCCAACGTTGCTTTAGCGATGGAGACGGCGCAACAGATTGGCTGCAAAACCATTGGGCTACTAGGTCGTGATGGCGGTATTATTGCCCCCTTGTCCGACATTCAATTGACCGTTCCGGTGCAAGAGACGCCCCACATCCAGGAAGCCCACATTACCATTATTCATCTGATCTGCGATCTGGTTGAACAGACTATTTAGTTCTGACTGATTGACGATAGGAGCAAGTTGCTGATGAAGCCTGTTGAAATCGAATCATTTCTGGCACGTCTGCCTGATCTTCGTGTTCTGGTCATCGGTGACCTGATGCTGGATGAATATATCTGGGGGCGCACTGAAAGAATTTCCCCCGAAGCACCAGTGCAGGTTGTTGATGTCGAGCGCGCTGAGCTGCGCCTTGGCGGCGCCGGCAACGTCATTAACAATCTGTTGACCCTGGGGTGCGAAGTTCAGGTCCTTACGGTGTTAGGAGATGACGAAGACGGCATGTCTTTGAGGAAAATGTTCGAAAGTAAGAAGGTCGGTACCACGGGAATTGTTAACGAAAAGACCCGGACAACCAGCCGTAAAACCCGAATACTCGCCGGCAACCAGCAGATGCTGCGCATCGATCGAGAGAGCCGCGAGGCGATTACTGCAGCAACGCAAGCACTGCTGATCAGTCGTCTTCATGGGATGGTTCCCTCCTGTCAGGTCGTGCTGGTGTCTGATTATCTCAAAGGGCTTTTGACGGAGGGTTTTCTTAAAGAAATTATTGCTGTCGGTAAGAGCGCCGGAGTGCCGGTGGTCGTTGACCCGAAGGGGATTAATTATAACAAATACAAAGGTGCGACCATTTTAACTCCGAATCGCAAAGAAGCACAGGTCGCTTCCGGCGTTACTATTACCGATGAGCAGTCTCTGCTGCGTGCCGGACGTCTATTGCGCACGGAGCTGGATATTGATGCTCTGGTTCTGACCCGTAGCGAAGAAGGTATGAGCCTGTTTTATCGTGATGATCGTGAGACCCATCTGCCGACCGAGGCCAAAGAAGTTTTCGATGTGTCCGGTGCCGGAGATACGGTTCTGGCTTTGTTGGGTCTGGGACTGGGGACAGGCATGACGATAGAAGCGTCAGCTCGGATCGCAAACCTGGCCGCAGGTATTGTTGTCGGCAAAGTGGGCACATCAACGGTCAGCGCAGAAGAACTTGTCGATGTTGCAGGCCGCCGGATGAGCGACGCTGATGTGAAAATAAAAAGACCCGAGATGTTGGCTCCTGTGCTTGAACGTGAGCGAGCATTGGGACGAAAAGTTGTTTTTACCAACGGTTGTTTCGACTTGCTGCATGTCGGCCATGTTAAGTATCTGCAAAAGGCCAGAAATCTGGGAGACATACTGATCCTCGGGCTTAATTCCGACGACTCGATCCGCAGGCTCAAAGGGCCCAAACGTCCCCTTATTAGCGAGGAGGAACGCGCCCATCTCATGGCGGCGCTCAAATGTATCGACTATGTTGTTGTGTTTGATGAAGATACGCCGCTGGAGCTGATCAGTGTTTTGCGTCCTGATATTCTGGTCAAGGGCGGAGACTACTCCCCGGAAACCGTTGTCGGCAAGGAGCAGGTGGAAAGCTATGGCGGCCAGGTTGAGATCATCCCCTTTGTCGATGGTAAGTCGACGACCAACATCATCGAAAAAATTCTCCAGCAGTACCGTGAGGAGTGAGGAGTGAGGAGTGAGGAGTGAGGAGTGAGGAGTGAGGAGTGAGGAGTGAGGAGTGAGGAGTGTCGGGCGGTCTTCCTCGATCGCGATGGTACCATCAATGTCGAGAAAGAGTACCTTCATCGCCCTGAAGAACTGGAATTTATCCCTGGTGTCCCACAAGCTATCGCCCGGTTGAACCGGGCCGGTTATCTGGTGGTCGTCGTCACTAACCAGTCAGGTGTGGCCCGTGGCTACTTCAGTGTTGCTGATGTCAATCGACTCCATCAGGTGATGCAGCAACGGTTGTCTGATGAAGGTGCACATATCGACGCCTATTATTTGTGCCCCCATCATCCGCATAAAGG
>SLDV01000131.1 GCA_007125165.1 Geobacteraceae bacterium
CATGAATATACATTGCCACAAATATCCGGTATTGTTAAGTATCGGCCTGTTTTTTCAGATCCTTGTGATTTATCGACAAGTGCGCAATGTTTTATCCATTGTAAGTACGAAGTATAGCCTATCCTTGGCGTACTGCTTTGACATAGTCTACGAAACCGGTAACCTTCTAGAAAAAAAGCCAGTCATGGGGTAGCGTGAGTGCCCCTTCTTCCTCTGGAAAAATCCTCGCAAGGTGTGGAAAGGAGACAGGACCATGAAAACGATTAAGGACATACTCAAGGAAAAAGGTTCGGAGGTGTTTACCATCGACCAGAATGAAACGGTCTATTCCGCATTGGCTAAAATGGCAGAAAAAAACCTGGGGGCGCTGGTCGTAACCGATGATAAGGGCGCTGTGGTCGGGTTGCTATCGGAGCGGGATTACGCCCGGAAAGTGATCTTAAAAGGGGTCTTCTCAAAGGACACTCTGGTTGGAACGATCATGGAGAAGCAGGTTTGTTATGTACGTCCCCACAATACGGTGGAAGAAAGCATGTCACTGATGACAGAGAAGCGCACCCGCCATCTGCCGGTCATGGAAAATGGTCAATTGCTGGGGCTGGTTTCCATCGGTGACCTCGTCAAGGTCACCATCAAGGAGAAGGAGTTTCTTATCGATCAGTTGACGAACTATATAAAAACGGGCTAATAGCTCAGCAATCTCAGCCGCAGGGTCGCTTCAGGGGACCAATTGAATTCATTCGGCCAGCACATATCAACTTAGTCCCTGCTTAATTTTCTCTGCCAGTCGCGCAACGCGCTGAGCTGTGACATGATCAGTTCCTGCGTCTTGTCATTTACCAGACTGCCGTCTGCAGCAAAGCTGTCACTGAAAGCATTACAGAAAATCTCTGGTTTATTGATGGGATGCAGGTTCAAAAACACACAGACCTGGCGCAGGTGATACTGGGCTCTGGCGCCGCCTTGACCACCGCCGGAGCTTAATATGGCAACAGGCTTGCCCGCAAGCAGGTGGTTGTCGGGTTCGCGCGACATCCAGTCGAGGGCATTTTTAAGTGCCGGCGCCATCGAGTAGTTGTACTCGGCGGTGGCCAGTAGCAGAGCATCGGCCTGCTCGGCCTGTTTGAACAGAATCTGCACAGGCTCCGGCTTGTCCCCTTCGATATCTGCATTATAGAAGGGGACTTCACTCAGATCAGCAAGGGCAAAAGTCATCCCCTCCGGCGCATGTTGCTGCGCCCAACGCAACAGACCACTATTGGTCGATTTTTTCCGTAAGCTGCCACCGATACCCAATACATTTATTCTCTTCATCTTTTTACCTCCTTGAATAACAACCCCCCCCCCGTTTCAGTGTTTGTGCTGGTACCAGCCTGCCACATTATGACGCAGTCGGGGGGAACGGTGTTGTGTAAAAATATAATCATGAGTATAAATCTGCCGCCTGCGCCCTTCTCCTGGGGGAGAAGATGGCTGCAAGCCTGATGAGGGTGCTTGAAATGGTCAAAGACTCCCCCTCTCCCTGGACCTCTCCCTCGAGGGAGAGAGGATAAAACTGTAACTACGGAAGATTGGCAATAACCAGGAAACATGATATCAATCCGTGCCGGTCTCTGCATTGGCAAAAAACAATGAGCCAGTGTTTATTTTTATGTTGACTTTCTCCCGCTTCTATAAGAATCTGGGCATCCCCGGATATAATATAACTGTGTTTTATTTTATCCTGATTGCTCACTGGCCAACTGATGATTTTTACAGCCATCTTATCCGTTTCACTAAAACTAGCTTGAAAATTGGCAGTAAACCACGGTCTTAATATTTCAGGTCAGCCATAACGAGGTTTCTCCATGAATTTATTTCGTCAATTATATGTATGGTTGGAAAAAAAGTTTTTCCACAACCTGACCCTTAAACTCCTCGGCAACATCGCCCTGCTGATTGTCCTTCAGCTTATTCTACTGGCTGTTCTTTACCTGAATCTTGACAATTTGCGGGATCTTGCCAGGAGCGATCTGGCCGCATCCGCTGATCAGATACAGATAATTGCCGACCGCACCTTGTGGCAAGCGCTTGTGATTATTGGTCTCTCGGTAACAGCCATGATCGGTTCACTACTGTTTCTGATTTATCTGGTTGTGCGCCCGGTACGCAAGCTCAACCAGCAACTGACAGCCATGAATGCCGGCGACATGAACCTGACCGGTCAACTTTCAGTAGAAACCCACGATGAATTTCGTGATCTGGCAGAAAGCTACAACAATTTTGTATCGCGACTCAAACAAACGGTTTTGACCTTACGGCGCATGGGTATCAACACTGCGGTGGGAGCGGCAACTGTGGTTACTCAGGCCAAAGACGCATCAAGCAAAGCTTGCGAACAGGGAGAACTATCCCGTCTGGTTTTCGGCAACAGTCAGGTTGCCACACAAACACTGAACACTATTTCCGATAACACCCAGCAGATCGCCTCATCAACTTCCGAGAATCTCGATTCAGCGCGACAAGCGATGACCGAATTGCAATCGGTCAACCAGAATATGGAAACCATGCTGGCGCAAATCCATCAACACGATCTTTCCATCAGCATGATGGGGGATAAATCTCGCGATATCGGAAAAATTATCTCCATCATCCAGGGCATCTCTTTTCAGACCGGACTGCTCTCCCTTAACGCCGCGGTTGAAGCCGCTCGCGCCGGCCAGGCCGGCAAAGGATTTTCCGTTGTTGCCAACGAAGTGAAAAAGCTGGCCGAGCAGGCCAATAAAGCCAGTGAGCAGATCGCTGAACAGATTACTGATATGCTGACCAGCATCGACCGCGCCCTGGCTGAATCCAACGCTATCAATGAGGCTGCCGGCCACACCATGAAAGCCTCGCGCACGGCGTATGACAGCTACAAGGGAATGATCAGGGACTTTGAAGAAAATCACCAACTGCTGACCCACATCACCGCGTCAGTCGAAGAGATTTCGGCGGCCAATATGCAGACCCATGAGCAGGTAGAAAATATCAATGAACTGAGTGTGGTAGTTGCCGAAAAGACCGACTCGTCAGAAGAGGTCGCTACAAATCTGCAGAAAACCAGCGAAGAGCTGCAGGAACTGGTGTCCCGCTTCGTTACCGGCGAAGGACCCTTTGAACAGGTGCTCAGCATTGGTCGACAATTCCGTGAGCAAGCCGTTGAGCAAATTACCGTGCTGGGGAAATCCGGAACCAATGTGTTCGACACCTCTTACCAGCAGGTTCCAGGTACAGAGCCAACCAAATATCGCACCAGCTACGATCAGGTGTTTGCCCAGCGCCTGCAACCCCTCTGTGATCAGACGTTGAATCAGGTTGCATCCGGCATTTATGCCATATGCGTTGACACCAACGGCTACGCCCCAACCCATAACAGCCAATATACCAGACCTCTTACCGGCGACCCCAATATCGACACCCTGGGCAGCCGCGACAAGCGCCTGTTCAATGACAAAACCGGCCTGCGCAGTGCCCGCAACAGCGAGAGTTTTCTGCTCCAGACCTATATGCGTGATACGGGTGAAATTCTGAGCGACCTGTCGCTACCGGTGCACATCGACGGTAGACACTGGGGAGGAGTGAGAATCGGGTTTGATCCGAAGATTTTGTTGAAATAGACAAGGGGCGCAATTTATTTGACGTTATTGATTCTGCCGGCAGAGGACATCTTCTGGGGCATCAATACAGTCAGTGAAACGCGGTTCACCGACAAAAGGGCGCAGATAAGCGTAATGCCAAATGCCGATGTCCGGATCATCGTACATCAGGTCGTTGGCCCTGATAATGCTGCCCGAGCGCGAAAGGCGCGTGGGCGGCATATCGACACCGCCTTGTGGAAAGTAATAAACTGCCATTAAACGATCTTCTTTGTGTTCCAGGCTTTGTGCATGGTGTATTATTTCTGTACTGCTGGCTTCTTCAGCAAAAACAAAAATGACCACCCGGTTCTGCTGTGGATCGCGAAACTGGGCGTAGTGGGTAATTGTCTCCGTGTTTTCCGCGGCAATGTCCACATGCCCATCGCCGGAACAGGCCGCTAGCGCCAGTGTCAGAGCTAAACCGATTATTATTCTCAGACAATTCATCTCTCTTTTCCTTTGTGTTTATGCTAGTCTCAGCTCTCGAAAACCTTTATCCCACACCCCGACCCTCTCCCCAGGAAGAGGGGATAATTTTATATCTACGCAAGACTGACAAGAAACCAGCCAGGCATTTAAAAAAACAGGAGGCCAAACATGCTCTTTGTTATCCGCTGTATCGATAAAAAAAACCATCTGGCCGTGCGGCAGGAAAACCGCCCGGCTCATGTTGAGTACCTGAAAAGCTTTGGCGACCAGTTGTTTGCTGCTGGGCCACTACTTGATAATAACGAGCAGATGTGCGGATCGGTTGTTATTCTCGAACTGCCTGATCGCCAGGCAGCAGAAAATTTTACCGATGACGACCCCTATGCCAAGGCCGGCCTGTTTGAGCAGGTAACCATCGATCGCTGGAACAAAGTGCTGCCTTAATGCGCCTGCTAATACCGACTCTACATTCGACTTGTGAATCGGTTCTTTATTTGTCATTCCCGAAAGGACTCTGGTCGGGAATCCAGATCACGACCGCTTGAAAAGTCTGGACCTCCGACAAAAACCTGCGGAGATGATAATTTTTTTCGCGCCCCTTATATGACAATCGTCGCCGGCAGCTCTCCCTCCGGAACCACCCAGGAGGTATCAGTAAAATCGGCGGCGGTAATCTGGTCGATCCGGCGCTTCATGTATTTACCATGAGCCTCAACGGCAATGGTGCCGTCAGGCAGATAGAGTTCCCCACTGCCTTCAAACAAACGTCCTTTATCAGCGTCGATACGCCCCACCACCTTGAGTTCAATCCCGAGGGGTACCGGCTTACGGTACCGCACCTGCAGATCGAGAGTCATCCCGAAGGTCTGGTGGTCGTGATCGATCATGATCGCCCTCCCGATCACTTCATCAAGCACGGTAGCTGAAATACCGCCATGAGCAATGCCGGGATAACTCTGGTGCTGATTACGCAGTGTAAACAGAGCGATCAGCTCTTTGGACGATGCCTCAAAAAAACGCGCCTTTATTCCGAGGGCGTTTTCCGTGCCGCACACCAGACATTCACGGGAAATCGGCTGCATTCCGGTTATTTGATAGGCCCTTCTCTGCTCTTGTGACACAATTCTCCCCACACCCTCAACGCTACCCCGGATCAACGAAATTGTGCAAAGGTTTCGCGAATCTTTACGGGCAGAGCGGCGGGTTTTTTAGCCTGTGGATCGTAACTGACCATAACGGTTCTGGCCGTGGCAAAATCCCGCCCGTTACCATCGTGCAGGCGGTAAAAAAAAGTAAAACTCGAACGCTTCAGATCCTCAACTGTCAAAGTGATCAGTAGATGGTCTTTCAACGTGATTGGCGCTTTATAGTCACACTCCGCTCGCACCACCAGAAACAGTAGGGGACTGTCGAGAAAAGCACCGAAGTAATGCTGGAACAGTTTGACACGCGCATGTTCCAGATAGGTGAAAAAAACCGCGTTGTTGACGTGGCCATAGGCATCAAGGTCAGCAAAACGGATATCGATGAGCGTTGTGTATTCAAAGGGATCGCTATTCATCGAACGACCTGAGACTTGCCGTTAAGAATATCAAGTATACGCACTCTGTAATCGACTATTTCTTCTTTAAGAGAGGTCAGGCTTGCGATTTTCCTATCTACCTTCTTAATATGAAAGTCGAGAATATCGAGCAATTGCGGTGTAATGGTATGAAAATCCTGCCGATTGATATCGAAGTTGCGCGCCAGTTCCTGCATTTCCTTGAGAGTAATGCCCAGTTCTTTCATTTTCAGGATAAATTTCAATCTCAACACCTCGTCACGCCGATAGCTCCTCATTCCGCCATCTGGCCGCTCCGTCGCCCCCATCAGGCCGATCTCCTCGTAATAACGTATCGTCCGGGTAGTAATGCCGAGCTGCCTGGCGAGGTCCCCGATCTGTACCGGCTTGTCATTGTTTTCGCTCATATTGACAACCTTCAGACAGTAGTTTTTTTATCCGCCTGACTACCAATAGCACCGCCACATGACCCTGTCAACGCAGGGGGAAAAGAAGGCCGTCATCGCTTCGCCTCTTGAGGGCTGGTGAAATATTGTTACATTTCTTATTTACCCGCGAGGGAATGAGCCCTTATGGACGATAAGTTTCCCTCAAATGTTCATTGTATCAAGCCACTCAACGTGTAAAAATCAGCACTGGTGCTTACCCCTCAAGAGATGGGAAGGTATGGAAGCTACACGCGAAATCTACTGGAATATCGGCCAGAGCCCGGGCGTACTGTTCCCCATGTACCTGCTGGCTGTTGCGGCTGTTGCCTTCCTCGGCTATCAGTTTTCACGACGCATCAAGGTCTATCGTCAAGGACAGCCGCTGGATCGCTGCGATCAGTGGTCGACGCGCCTGAAACAAGCCATCAGTGGCACGCTGTTGCAGACCAGGGTTCTTTACCAGCGCCTTCCGGGCAGCGCCCA
>SLDV01000113.1 GCA_007125165.1 Geobacteraceae bacterium
GCGCCCTGCGCACCTGCAAACGGTTGCTGAAGGCCATCTCTAAACTCAAGATCCGCGCTGGAACAACAACCGTGAGCATCACTGTCAGCCTCGGCCTGACCATGCATCAGGCCGATGACAGTTCCATTGATACCCTGCTCAAGCGGGCCGATGATGCCCTCTACCAAGCCAAGAACACCGGCCGCAACCAGATCGTCTTTATCTGAGCGAACAACAGATCAAGTAAATTTTCCATCATCGGTCGTCTTTGTTGCCTCCAACGCCTGAAGCCGCCAGATATCCTCATTGTACTGCCGCATGGTGCGATCCGTCGAAAATTTTCCCGAACAGGCGGTGTTCAGAATACTCATCCGGGTCCACTTCTGCTGATCCTGAAAGGCTCGGGATACCTCCTCCTGCGCGACCCGGTAACTGTCAAAATCTGCCGCCACCATCCACAGATCGGCAGGGTCCAGAATAGCCCGGATCAAGGGATCGAAAATTCTCGGCTCAAACTGGTTGAAATGACCACTCTGCAACAACTCCATGACCCGGCTTAGATGCTTGTCGGCGGCAACAATCCCGGCAGGATCATAGTGGCGCCGCTGTTCTTCCACTTCCTCGGCCGACAACCCGAACAAAAAGAAGTTTTCTGCCCCAACCTCTTCGCGCATCTCGATATTAGCTCCATCAAGGGTACCGATGGTCAAAGAACCGTTCATCATGAACTTCATATTACCAGTACCTGAAGCTTCTTTACCCGCCGTGGAAATCTGTTCCGACAGATCAGTACCGGCGCTGATGATTTCCATAGAAGACACATTGTAGTTCGGCAAGAACACAACCTTGAGCAGATTGCCGACCTGAGGATCGTGATTGATGACCGAAGCCACATTGTTGACCAGCTTGATAATCAGCTTGGCCACAGCGTAACCGGGCGCGGCCTTGCCACCAATCAGGATGGCGCGTGGTACCCAATCGGCGGTATCGCCTTGCTTGATCCGGTTGTACAGATGAATCACATGCAGGACATTGAGCAATTGCCGCTTGTACTCATGAATCCGCTTGACCTGGACATCGAATATACTGTCGAGGGGAAACTCGACCCCGCATTTCTCCAGCACAAAATCCGCCAGGCGCTCCTTGTTGGCCCGCTTGACCTGTTGCCACTGATCCTGAAAGTCGGCGTCATCAGCCAGTTTCCTGAGCTGTTGGAGTTCGGTCAGATCGGTGACCCAGCCACGCCCGATACGACTGCTGATCAATTCCGCCAACAACGGATTGGTGTGCGCCAGCCAGCGTCGCTGGGTAACGCCATTGGTCTTGTTATTAAATTTTTCCGGCCACATTTCATAAAAATCACGAAACAATCCCTGCTGTAATAAACGGGAATGCAGGGCAGCAACCCCGTTAACGGAAAAACTGCCGACAATTCCCACAAACGCCATCCGCACCTGCGGCACCGGACCCTCCTCGATCAGTGACATGCGCCGCTGACGCTCCAGATCTCCCGGCCAGCGCAGGGCAACTTCCTTCAGGAAGCGAGCGTTGATCTCATAGATAATCTCCAGCAGACGTGGCAACAGTTGCTGAAGCATCCGCACCGGCCACTTCTCCAGGGCTTCCGGCAACAGGGTATGATTGGTGTAGGCCATGGTCGCCTGGGTGATCTGCCAGGCGTCGTCCCAACTCAGGCAATACTCATCCAGAAGGAGCCGCATCAGCTCGGGCACCGCACAACAAGGATGGGTGTCGTTAAGTTGAAAACAGTTCAATTCGGCAAAACGGCTGAAGTCCCTTCCCTTGATGGTCACCCAGCGTTCGATAACATCCTGCAGGCTGGCCGATGCCAGAAAATACTGCTGACCCAGACGCAGATTTTTGCCGTTTTCGCTGGCATCGTTGGGGTACAGCACCATGGTAATTTTTTCGGCTTCGTTCTTGGCCGCTACTGATCCGGCATAATCCCCGGCGTTGAATTCACCCAGATCGAATTCTTCCGTTGCCTCTGCGCGCCACAGCCGCAGAGTGTTGACGGTGCCATTCTGATAGCCGGGAATCGGCACATCGTAGGGGATTGCCTGAACATCCTGAGTGTCGACCCAGCGCGCCCGACGTCTGCCATTATCATCGTAATAGTGTTCACTGCGACCGCCAAACTTGATCCGTTGTTTGTATTCACGTCGCTCCACTTCCCAACGGTTCATCATGGCCAGCCAATGATCGGGTTCTTCGACCTGATAGCCATTATTGATATGCTGGCGAAACATGCCGTACTCATAACGAATACCGTACCCCTGAACCGGCAATTGCAGCGTGGCACAACTGTCCAGAAAGCAGGCAGCCAGGCGCCCAAGACCGCCGTTACCCAGGCCGGCATCCGGCTCTGCGTCGATCATATCCTCATAGCGCAGACAAAGATTGGCGAGAGCTGTTTTTATCTCGTCACCCAGACCAAGATTCAGCACCGCATTACCCAGGGTGCGGCCCATCAAAAATTCCAACGACAGATAATAACAACGACGGGAATCGGCGTCTTCATAAGCCTGACGGGTGTTTTTCCACCGCTCCATCAGACGGTCACGGATGGTCAGGGCCAGAGCCTCATAAGCGTAATAGAGCAATCGACAGTTACGATCCCGGCCGAGATTATTGGTATAGTAATGGCGTATATCCATCTCAAGAGATGCCGTGTCCATCCCCAACGGCGGAACCTCGGTCAACTCCGGACAGCTCATATCCTGAACGGCAAAACGCTTCATATTCATCAACAACTACCTCCTTGAATACATTTAACAATCTGGTTATCACCTGCACGAAAAAATTATCGGGCCGTCCGTAGAACCTTATCAATCAAAGGGTACGAGCAGATGATCGTCTTTTTTAATGCGCTTCCGCCCAGTTCCGACCGCTGCCCAGTTCAACCTTGAGCGGCAAGTCCAGCGGAACCGCCTCTTCCATCTCCCGGCAGATCAACACCGTGACATATTCCCGTTCACTCTCTGGCACTTCAAACACCAGTTCATCATGAACCTGGAGCAGCATCCGCGCCTGCAGCTTTTCCTCACGCAGAAGCCGGTCGATATTGACCATGGCGACCTTGATGATATCAGCGGCACTCCCCTGAATCGGATAGTTGATGGCATTACGCTCAGCGTAGCTGCGTATTGCTCCGTTGCTGCTGTTGATCTCCGGAATGGCGCAGCGGCGCCCGAGCAACGTAGTCACATACTGGTGTTCCCGAGCCTGCGCTTTTTTTTCTTCGAGAAACTTGAGCACCCCCGGATAGCGTTCAAAATACTGGTCGATAAACTCCTGGGCCTGAGACCGACTGATCCCCAGATCTTTGGCCAGACTGAAAGCACCCATACCGTACAGCACGCCAAAGTTGATGGTTTTGGCCTGGCGGCGCATCTCATCAGTCACCGTTTCCGGAAAAACGTTAAAAATTTCCGCGGCCGTGCGCCGATGAATATCCTCGCCGGCGGCAAAACTTTCCTTCAAAGCGGCAACATCTGCCATATGAGCCATCACTCGCAATTCAACCTGTGAATAATCTGCCGACAGCAGCACCCAGCCGTCCTGAGGGACAAAAGCCTCACGAATCCGGCGTCCTTCGTGGGTGCGGATAGGAATGTTCTGCAGATTTGGATCGCTGGACGACAACCGACCGGTGGCGGTCACCGCCTGATTGAAGGATGTATGCAGCCTTCCGGTAGCAGGATTCAACAAACGCGGCAGGGCATCGGTATAGGTACTTTTCAATTTGCTCACCGAACGATAATCGAGGATCCGCGCGGCAATTTCATGCTTCTGCGCCAATCCCTGTAATACTTCCACATTAGTCGACCAGCCACTTTTGGTTTTTTTTCCTTTCGCCAGTCCAAGACGCTCAAAGAGTATCTCGCCAAGCTGCTTGGGAGAGTTGATGTTAAAGGAACCGCCGGCCAGATCGTGAATTTGTTCCTCGAAAGAATGTAGCCGCTCTCCCATTTCGGCCGACAGCATGCCGAGAAAGTCCGCGTCGATGCGGATGCCGGTCCATTCCATCCGTGTCAGCACATCAACCAGAGGCATCTCGACATCATCGTACAGTTTGCGCCTGGCAGTATCGCTTAGTTCCGGCAACAACTTGTCGGCAATACGCCAGGTGATATCAGCATCTTCAGCCGCATAACGAGTGGCCTTGTCGACCTCGACTTCACTGAAACAGATCTGCTTCTTGCCGCGGCCGGCGACCTCGCTGTAGGAAACGGTGCGATAGTTCAGATGGCTGAGGGCCAGGGCATCAAGACCGTGTGACTTGGCCTCAGGATGGGTAAGGTAGGAAAGAATCATGGTATCGGTACTGATCCCGGTCAGCTCAATGCCGGCTCGACGCAACACCAGAGCATCATATTTGATATTCTGCCCGATTTTTTTATAATCCGGACTTTCCAGCAGCGGTTTCAGCTTTTCTAACACCAGTGCTAGCGGCAGTTGATCAGGCACCCCCAGGTATCGGTGTCCAACCGGCACGTACCAGCCGGCATTCGCTTGTATGGCAAAAGAAAGACCAACCAGATCAGCCTGTACTGCCGTCAGACTGGTGGTTTCGGTATCGAAGGCAAAGGTTCCGGCGGCCCGCAACTCATCGATCATCTTATCCAGATGGGTCTCTGTCGTAACCGTACGATAATCACCATCGGCCGTTGCTGCCGGTTTCTGGCGTAAAGCCGCAATGTCTGACAACAGTCTGTTGAATTCGAGTTTTTTAAACAGTTCATACAAAACATCGGCATCCGGCTCTTCAAGTGTCAGCTTGTCAAGATCGGCCTCGATCTCCAGATCATCCACGAGGGCGGCAAGGCGGCGGGACAGACGAGCCTGCTCAGCAAATTCGCGCAGATTTTCCTGGCGTTTTTTCCCCTTGACCGCGTCGATATTAGCCAGCAAGTTGTCGATACTGCCGAATTCCTGTATCAGGGCACTGGCGGTTTTTTCACCGATTCCGGGAACACCGGGAATATTGTCGGAACTGTCACCGGCCAGGCCGAGAACCTCCAGAACCTGCTCAGGCGGCACCCCGAAGCGCTCTATCACTTCACCTGGTCCTGAGACCTTCCTTTTCATGGTATCAAGCAGACGAATACGTGCATCGACGATCTGCATCAGATCCTTGTCACCGGTGACGACTGTCACGTCGAGTCCCTGTGCCGCAAAACGCCGGGCCAGAGTGGCGATAATATCATCCGCTTCAAACCCCGGTAGTTCGAGGGCCGGCATCCGAAATGCCTTTACCATCTCCTTGATTATTGGAATCTGCGGCACCAGATCGGCAGGCATGTCAGCACGGTTGGCCTTGTAATCCGGATAGAGATCATTGCGGAAGGTGGGGCCCTTGCTGTCGAACACCACAGCAATATGATCCGGCTGTTCTTCGCGTAACAGGGTCATCAGCATGGTGGTAAAGCCATAAATGGCGTTGGTCGCCTCCCCTTTCGAATTGGAGAGATGACGAATAGCGAAATAAGCACGGTAAATATAGGAAGAACCGTCAACCAGGTAGAGACGTTGGGCCTTGTCGGACATGGACCACCTTCTTGGAGGATGAAAATGAGGCATTATTCCACAGATCATAAAAAAGCGAAAGGCAGGAAGAACAAACACAAGCTTCGGCAACTGATCATTTTATTATTGTTTTTTCACAAAAAAGCATATAGTTATGCCCATCCTCAAGCCATATTTATGGAGCATTGCCATAATCCCTCTATCAATCGATGAGAAAATAAGCCGAATAATCAGCCAGAATCGGCATGACTATCCAAACATTTACGACCAATTGCAGATGATTCGCCCTGAACAGGCTGCTTTGGCCGAGCGGCAGCGCCTCGACCTGCTGCATGCTGTCACGGCAAGCGGGGCTATTAACGCTTGTCGCGGGACCAAACCCTATACCCACCAACTGTCCCCCGGGTGCCGTCTGTGTATAGAGGGTTCCTGGTCTTGCCTCTTTATCAACGGTCGCTGCAACTGCAAGTGCTTTTATTGCCCCAGTTCACAGGACGACATCGGTGAACCGACAACCAACAATCTCAGTTTCTCGACACCCGTCACCTATCTGGAGTATCTCAAACATTTTGACTTTCGTGGTTTCAGCCTCTCCGGTGGCGAACCCCTATTGACCCTGGAGCGCTCCCTTAACTACCTGCGCACTATAAAAAAACACCTTGGTGACAAAATCCATAGCTGGGTCTACACCAACGGCAGTCTTGTCACTCATGATATTCTGGCCCGGTTGCGCGACTGCGGACTCGACGAAATTCGTTTCGACATCGGTGCGCTAAACTACGCCCTCGACAAGGCCATCATGGCCGTCGGTATAATCCCCTTCGTAACGGTGGAAATCCCGGCAGTGCCGGAGGAAAAAGCCGGCCTGAAAGGCAAATTGAAACAAATGGCTGATGCGGGGATCAACTTTCTCAATCTGCACCAGTTGCGCTTAACAGACTACAACTATCCCCATTTCAAGAAACGACCCTATA
>SLDV01000087.1 GCA_007125165.1 Geobacteraceae bacterium
GTCAAGGAAACCATGAAGAAAGCTCTCGCCATGGGAGCCGATAAGGGGATACATATCCTTGATCCCGACAGTCACCAGCGTGACCCCATGACCATAGCTGCCGTGATTGCCGACTATGCCCGCCAGCACAGCTTTGACCTGATATTTACCGGGATGCAATCCCAGGATCGCGGCAGCGCCCAGGTAGGTGTTCTGGTTGCCGAAATGCTCGACATCCCGAGCCTGACCACCCTGGTGGAATTTACCTGGAACGCCGGCACCATCACCGCCAAACGCGAGCTGGAGGGAGGCTCCAGGGCTCTGGTCAGTTGCACCACGCCGGCGCTGGTTACCTGTCAACTGGGCCTGAACAAACCGCGCTATCCAACCCTGCCGAACATCATGAAGGCCAAGAAGAAAGAGCTGCTGACCGTTCCCCTTGCCGACTTCAATCCACCGGAGTCACAGCAGCAAACCCTTGCCGTCACCCTGCCGGAAAAACGCGGCGGCGGCCTGATTCTTGAGGGAGATCCGGCAGAACTGGCGGATCAACTGCTCAAGATCATTGAAGATAAAACCACGGTTCTGGCGTAAGGAGACCACGATGAAAATACTGCTGGTTGGTGAATATCGAGATGGTAAAACCCTGGGAACCTGTGCCGAACTGGTTGAATTCGCTTCCCGTATGGGCGGCGAAGCGGCCATGTTTCTGGTGGGCTCAAAAGACGCCCTGCCCAACTTTTCCGGAACCCTGTACCTGGCCGACAGCGCCGGCGTCGGTGAGTTCAATCCCGACGGTCACAAAAAACAGTTACTGGAGGTTATTGCCAAAGAACAACCACAGATGGTCGCTTTTCCCCACTCGTCCTACGGCTGGGATCTCGCCCCGCGTATCGCCCTGGCCCTCAAGGCCGCCCAGGTTTCCGAAGTGGTTGATGTGACAGAGGATGTTCTGATCGTTCCCTGTTGTAACAGCAAACTGCGGCGCCAGGTTAAAGTCAAAACGGCCCTGACCGTAGTCACCCTGCAGGTCGGCGCCTTTACCCCTCAAAACCAAACGCCCGCAACGCCGCAAGTCATTGAACTAGAAGGTGCGGAACCGGGAACGATCAGCTTCAATGGCTATGAAGCGGCCGCCGCAGGGGGTGTCGATCTGTCAAAAGCCAAGGTGATCGTCAGTGCCGGCAGGGGCATCGGCAAGCCGGAAAACCTAAGCATGATCGACGCTCTGGCTAAAGCCCTTAACGGCGAATATGCCGCCAGCCGTCCCGTGGTTGATGCCGAATGGGCTGAGCACAGTCGCCAGGTTGGCACCACCGGTCAGACGGTCGCACCAAAGCTCTACATTGCTTGCGGCATTTCCGGGGCAATCCAACACTTGGCGGGGATGAAAAAGTCGGAGTTTGTCATCGCTATCAACACCGATAAGGACGCACCTTTTGGTGAGATTGCCGACGTTCTCGCAGTTGCTGATCTGAAACAACTGGTGCCGCTGCTGACGGAAAAGATTGTCGGTCGCTGAAGGACACAAATGTTAAAAAGCAGGATCTGCCGGGGCATCAAACTCCCGGCAGATCCTGCTTTCATTGTCAATCTGCTTGACCGGTCAAGTCCGGTCACAATCGCTTAAAAGCCCCTTATTCTTCTGTAAACAAATTTGAACAGGGGCATGAACAGTGACAAAAACGCGATAATCAACAGCCACATGGAAATCGGCTTCTGAATAAAAACCCACCAGTCACCGCCGGAAATCTGCAGAGCACGCCGCATCGATTCTTCCATCAGGGCACCGAGGATCAGCGCCAGAATCATCGGGGCCGCAGGAAAACCGTATAGCCTCATGGCCAGCCCGATCAACCCGAAACCAAGCAGCAGAAACAGATTGAACACACTGAAGCTCATACCGTACACGCCGACCATACAGAATATCAGGATCATGGAGAGCAACAGAGGACGAGGAACATCCAGAAGTCTGGCGAAGTACGGAATCAACGGCAGGTTCAGCACCAGAAGGAAAATATTACCGATATACATACTGGCAATGACCCCCCAGAAAACATCGGGTCGTTGCTCCAGCATCATGGGCCCGGGAGTTACCCCCATAACCAGCAGAGCGCCAAGCAGAATAGCAGTCGTTCCAGATCCCGGCACCCCGAGGGTCAACAGGGGCACGAAGGAACCGCCACAAGCAGCGTTATTTGCGGCTTCGGGGGCAGCAACACCTTTGATATTTCCCTGTCCGAAGGTATCACCATCCCTGGCCAGCCTTTTTTCCATACTGTAGCCAAGAAAAGATCCGATAGTGGCGCCGGCTCCAGGCAGGACACCGGTAAAAAAGCCAAGGATCGAACTGCGCGTGATCGGCATGGCGATCTCTTTGACTTCCTGTCTAGATAATTTAAGAGATCCGACAATATTGCGTTTTTGGGTTTTACTGCCGCCCCGCAACAACATGTAGAAAACCTCTGCCAGGGCAAACAGACCCAACGCCACAACAATAAAATCGATCCCGTCAAGCAGTTCAATATGATTAAAAGTATACCGCTCTGTACCGGTCTGCAGATCGATCCCCATGATAGAGACCATCATGCCGAAGATAGCCGCAATCATCCCCTTGATCAGGGACTTGTCCGACAGACTGACAACAGCCGTAAGACCTAGAACCATCAGAGCAAAGTACTCTGCCGGACCAAAACTGATAGCAACCTGTGACAACAGGGGCGCAATCAGCATCAGACCGAGAACGGAAATGGTGCCACCGATGAACGAAGCATAAGCTGCCAGCGCCAGGGCTTTTCCGGCCAGTCCCTTCTTGGCCATGGGATAACCGTCAAACGAAGTGGCTACTGTGCCCGCCACCCCTGGAGCATTGAGGAGAATCGAAGAGGTTGACCCGCCAAAAATGGCGCCGTAATAGACACCGGCCATGAGGATCAGGCCGGACGCCGGATCCATGGTAAATGCCATGGGTATCATCAGCGCCAGCGCACTGATTGGCCCGAGACCAGGCAACATCCCGATAACCGTGCCGGCAAAGACACCAATAAACACATAAAAAATATTCATCGGGTCCAGCGCGATTTGAAAACCGTAGACCAGGTTGGTTAATGATTCCATATGATCCTCGTGAGCGGGGGAGCGATTAACAAAGGGATCGGCTTATCCGTATCAGCAGCTTGCATATTGGTTTATCGTAGCTTTCGGAAGCCAACTGGCTAGTAAGGTATAATCCCTTTCGGCAGATACACTTCCATCACCCGGGTCATAATCAGGTAAAGCACAATCACCACTCCGAATGAACTGACGAAATTGACCAGATGATTACGATAACCGTAGTAAAGTGCCAGTCCGAAACAGAGGGACAGGGAGGCCAGCACAAATCCCACAGGGACCAGCAGCAGTGCATATGCTGCAATGGCAACTGATGTCACAACCACCTTCATGGTCGGACGCCGGTACCAGGGTAATCTGTCCCCTTCAACTGTTTCGGCCGGGGCGTCACTGATCCCCGTTTTGTCAAAAAACAACAGAATGGACAGAATCAACAGTGAAAAACCGAGCACCTTGGGAAACAGATCAGAATCTACCGGGCGCGGAATAGGAAACTGGGGAATCTGGTATGCCATCCATATATATGCAATCGAGATCAGTGCGATAATCACAGAGATGATTTTGTTGGCGTTCATGCTTTTCACTCTTGCCTCCTTGCAATACAAATGGACGCTATTCCAGAATAACGGTTTTACCAATAAGTAGCAGACAGGCCGGGTCACCAGAGTGGCCCGGCCTGTCCATCTCCACTAATGATCAATTCCGCAACAGACCCATATCACCAAGAACAGTACTGAACTGATCAAGCTGCTCATCGAGGAACTTGCCGAAAGTCTCGCCATCCTGATAAGCATCCAGCCAGCCCAGTTGATCACGAGCCTGTTTCCAGGTTGGCGTTTCTATCATTCTGGCAAACAGGTCTTCATAGTAGGCAACAGCTTCCTTCGGCATATCTTTTGGTGCCATCACGCCACGCCAGATATCAAAAGTGTAGTCAATGCCTTGCTCTTTGTAGGTCGGAACGTCAGCCAGAGGGCCACTTAAGCGCTCAGGGGAAGAAACGGCAAGGGCACGCATACGACCACCGGCGAGCTGGGCACTGGCTTCTCCAGCTCCGGTTACCGTCGCTTCCACATGGTTTCCGATCAGAGCGATCATCGCTTCACCACCGCCGGAAAATGCAATATAATTAACGCCTGATGCCGGCAATCCGGCTGCAGCTGCTCCACCGGCAATAGCTATATGGTCCATCGAACCGGTAGCAGAGCCACCACCGACGCTTAAGCCCGGGTTTGCTTTAATGGCGGCAAAAAGCTCATTGATGGTCTGGTATGGAGAATCAGCACGCACCAGCACAATCGAGTAATCGGTAATCAGGCGAGCGATTGGAGTAAAGTCCTGATGGTTGAAACGCGAGTTACCCATCAGAGGAACCAGAATAATAGGCGGGCTGGTCGCAAAGAGCTTATGTGGATTTCTGTTGTCACGAGCGATCTGGGCCCAGGCGACGGCACCGCCACCACCCGGCACGTTAATTGGAGAAAAATTCTGGTTGGATAGATTCTCGGCACGAATGACATTGGCCGTGGTCCGCACCAGAGTGTCCCAGCCACCACCGGGATTGGCCGGTGCTATATATTCGACCGGACGCGTTGGCTGCCACTGACTCTGGGCCAGGGCGAAGCCGGGAATCAAGAGCGCGGCAACCGCGCACAGCAGGGGAGCAAGGTAGCGTTTTTTCAGCAATAACCGACTGTTCTTTTTCATACATCATTCTCCTTGGGAAGAGGGGGACCTGCACGAACAAAACGACGTTTTGGAAAAAATATAACAGGACAATCAAGCCTGTAAATATTTTGTGCATTCAAGCCTTTTAGTGTAAAAACACTATATTGTTCATAATATTCACCATCTTGCCCCACTTGCTTTTCCTGACGAATAGAGGAATAAGAATTCACCTTGCTGCGATCTGCCTTCAAAGCCCACTTCAGCAGTCTGCAAAGTCGCCTGATCCTCTTTGTCTGTCTGCTGGTATTACCCCTGATGCTCATTGCAGGAGGCCTGTACTCAGTAATGCTGGGCCACGTCCTTGAACGGGAGATCGGTAATAGTGCCCTGCATGTCGCCCAGACTCTGGCCCAGGCTCCTGTTGTGCGCCAACTGGTTCACTTACCACCCGACCCTGATGGCGAATTACAGAAACTTGCTGAAAATATCAGAATCAAGATTGGTGCCGAATTTATCGTCATCGGTACACGCGACAGCATTCGCCTGTCCCACCCTGTACCTGAGCGCATCGGTGAAACCATGGTTGGTGGCGACAATGACCCGGCACTTGAAGACGGTGCATCGTACATTTCCAAGGCCGTGGGAACCCTGGGCCCGTCGATTCGCGGAAAAACGCCGATTTTTGATGATGATGGCAACATTGTCGGCATTATTTCCGTCGGCTACCTCCTCAACGATGTTCAACACACGGTAAAAACACATCAGAATCAGGTCAGGGCCGTCATGGCTGTGCTTGTTCTGCTTGGCATTGCCGGCGCCATCACTATTGCCCGGCGCTTTAAAAAGGCCATTTTTGATCTGGAGCCGGAACAGATTGCCCATCTTTTTACTGAGCGTGACACCATCATCCAATCAATTCGTGAGGGAATTGTCGCTATTGACCGCGACGCCGAAGTCACCGTCGTTAACCAGCAAGCACTCGAAATTCTTGGAAAGGATTCTATAGAGCAGGTTGTCGGCCACCACGTTCGAGAGGTCCTGCCGGGGGCAAAATTAAGCAAAATACTCACGGGTGGAGAACAACGGATCGACCAGGAGCTGACTGTTGGCGATCGTGCTTTGATCATTAATACCGTGCCCATGGTGGCAAATGGAGAAATCTGTGGCGCCGTTGCCAGCTTCAGAAGCAAGGATGAAATTGACACCCTGGCGCGCCAACTCTCCCAGGTCAAGGAATACTCCCAGATGCTGCGCGCCCAGACCCACGAATATTCCAACAAGCTGCATACCATTGCCGGGCTGATTCAGACCGACCATGCCAAACAGGCCCTTGAGCTGATCAGCCGGGAATCCGCCGGCTATCAGGGACTCATCGCCTTCCTGGCGCGCGCGGTTCCGCACCCGATTCTGGCCGCCTTTCTGATCGGCAAATACAACCACGCCAAAGAACTCCACATCGACTTCATTATCGACCCGGAAAGTCAGCTGATTGATGTCCCTGCGTCCCTCAACCGGGAAAAAACCATTACCATTCTCGGCAACCTGATCGACAATGCCTTCGATGCGGCTTTAAGTGCTAGGCGCCCGCCACAGGTGAGGCTGACCATGACCGATATCGGCAATGATCTGGTTTTTGAAATAGAAGATTCAGGGGCCGGCGTTCCGGCTGCATTGACGAATGATATTTTTGTGCGAGGATACACCACAAAAAGCAGCGAC
>SLDV01000156.1 GCA_007125165.1 Geobacteraceae bacterium
GCCAATAACGGCGTTCACATCAGCCTCGGCAGCCGCATCTTCAGCCGCGCCCTGGCTGACCCACACCACGGTTTCAACGGCAGTCATGAAAAGTGGGTCGGCGATCTGGTCTGCAAGTCATTGGAAATGTTTTTGCCCCTGTTCGCCACCACTTACAGCGCCGCCCCCCGGCGCCTCGCGTTCAGTGATTTTCATCCGGAACGGGCGCTGGGCTTTCTCCCCCACCAGTTGGATGACACCCACTTACGCATGCTCTGGCGCCGCTGGAAAAAGAAAGCAGATATCTCCATTTTCGGTCACGCCCTGACCCCTTTCGGTCCCAACTGGTTCGATCGCGGTTTAAGCCGGTTATTTGCGTTGCGCGGGGATCTGGTCCCCGATTTCCGCTTACTGGACTACCCCGTCTGTTTTTTAAGTACGGAACAGAGCCCGGCCTATAGCGGCGTCTGCGGCAACCAGCAACAACTGCTCGACGATCTTGCTGCCATGGGGATATTTGATCGCCAGATGTCTCTTTATCAGTTTTTTAAACTGCGCGATTTCGCTTCCATGGGATTCAGCGGTTTTGAAGGACGTCATCACAGCCTGTTTCCGGACTTAAACCGGGACCTGGCCGGGGCGACAAACCTGCAGATACTGGTAACGACCCTCATCGTCAAATACATCGTTCGCGATCAGCTCAGCCATCGTCATATTCCTGATATGCCGATCGTTGAAAGTGAACGACGGCAGATTTTCTTTGGTATGGCTGTCGGCATTCCAACTTTTTTCGTTCATAAAAAAACCCGCAATCGCCTGTTACTGAAAATCCTCAGAAAGACCGAGAAAATTCGTACCAGCCGCCGTTATCCCGGCTATTTGCGCATCTACCATCACGAATATTGCCTGGGTCTGTTGCGTCTGATTCGAGAAGATGGCGCTGACCTGATTGAGATGTTCGGTTTTGACGAATTCCTGTCCGACCTTGAAGCGCGGTTGCGCGATCCGGAAAAGGCATCTGCAGCAGGACGACTGATCGGAGGTATTTGCGGTGGTAAGCAGAAAAAGGCGTTGCGGATGCCGGCAGATGAGTTTAACCGGGAAGCGGAGCGTTTTTATCGAACAACCCTCAGACATGAGCACATTCGCCAGGCACTGGATTTTATTCAAGACGATCTAAATCAGCCAGAAGTCTACCCGTTGGTCGAAGGGTCAAGTTCCCACCTGACACCACTGCTCAATTACCTGTCACCTGAGGATTTCTGCCGCCGCGCCGGCGACGATCTTGTGTCGGAACGCCCCGAACCACAGCGTGTAAAGCAAATGATTTCCCTGTTGTTACTGCTGGAAGATCGGGATCGTCACCTGAATATGCATGTCACTCATTCGGAGGTACTATATGCAGCAACTGCATCAGTATATTGATCGGCACAGTGGTCGTATTTGCGATGAAGAACTAATCGGTGATCCCCTGATTCACTGGCTCTATCATCCCATAAGGGAAAAGGCGCCGCAGCTTTTTCAGCTACTTATCAGCGCCCGCCCCTCGGCCCTATTGAGCTGGTGGCATTACAGCCGGATCCTGAATGGCAGGTTGTCCAGGGAAAGTCGTTCTCTGCTTGTATCCAAAGGGATCATGATTGAATGTCTCGATCCACCCGAACGGCTGAATACCGCCCGCAAGGTATTTGAACGACAAATTCGCTACTGGGTCTATCGTCCCCTGCCCAAAGAAAAAGAAGCCATTCTGTCCCCGGCCGATGCCAAGGCGCTGGTGGGCAGCTTGTCCAACCATCCCTATTTAGAAATCAAAGGACACTTTTTTGACCTTCCGGAACTGCTGGGTGACCGCCCGTTATGGCGTGAGACTTTTGTATCCGCTGACTTTGGCGTGTTTCGTCTGACGCCGGAGAAGTACCACTACAATCACACCCCGGTTGCCGGCAAGGTCGTTGACTTCTATCAGGTTGAAGGAAAATTCCATTCCTGCAACCCCGGCGCCGTTGTGGCCGAGGTGACCCCCTATTCAAAAAATCGCCGCGTGGTCACGATCATTGATACCGATGTGCCGCAAGGCAGTGGCGTCGGTCTGGTCGCCATGATTGAAGTGGTGGCCATGATGATCGGCGATATCGAACAGTTTTACTGTGAGGATCAGTATCATGTTCCGCAACCGATCAAGGTCGGCATGTTTTTACGCAAGGGGGTTCCCAAGAGCCGTTATCGGCCGGGAAGCAGCACCGATATCCTGTTGTTTGAGCCGGGTCGCATTCGCTTTGCCGACGATCTGCTGCGCAATCAAAAACGCGGCGATGTCCTGAGTCGCTTCACCTCCGGTTTCAAGAAACCGCTGGTTGAAACAGACATCCAGGTCAGATCCTTGCTGGCGCTCCCCACAGCAACCGATTAAACATACAAGGGGCGGGGTTTCCCCGCCCCTACACCGAAAATCCCTCTTGAAAACGGAGACAACCCATGGAAAATGAGCTGTTTGTTCTGGTTCTGGCGCTGGTGACAGTCCCTGTGCTTTTCTGGGGATTTCGCGTTTTACCCGGTCGTGGCTGGCAAATGCTGGCCACACTGCCCGTGCGGAAAGGAAAAGAGCCCTGCAACGAGGGGACCAACCTGACCTGGTACGGTTTGCTGACGGCCAATGCCTATGTTGCCGGGTTGATTTTACTCTTTGTTCTTCTCGGTAGTATTGCTGTTCCCCTGTCGGCGATGCTCATGGTTGCGGCACTTTTACTTGGCATGTGTGTGCCTGCTTCGCGTCTGATTGCCCGGCTGGTCGAGGGCAAGGCTCACACCTTTACCATTGGTGGTGCTGTCTTTGTCGGTATTTTGCTGGCCCCCGCGGTTATTCTTCTGGTTGCAGGGCTGACGGGCATCTCCCTGCCGGTGCTGCCGCTGCTTGCTGCCATCAGTTGTGCCTATGCTCTGGGGGAAGGGCTGGGGCGAATTGCCTGTATCAGTTTCGGCTGTTGTTACGGTAAGCCGCTTGCGAACTGTGGCCCTCGAATGCAACGTCTGTTCGGGCGCTGGAGTCTGATTTTTCAGGACGAAACCCGCAAGGCCTGTTATGCCCATGGGTTGGGTGGTCAGCCTTTGATACCGATTCAAATGGTCACGGCAATACTGTACGTTGTCGTTGCCCTGATCGGGGTCGAATTGTTTCTCAATGGCTATTTTATCTGGAGCTTCCTGTTGACCTTGCTGGTTACCCAACTTTGGCGGGTTGTTTCCGAATTTCTCCGCGCCGACCATCGTGGAAACGAACGCCTGACAGTCTATCAGATTATGGGTTTGCTGGCCGTTCCCTACGCCTTGGCCTGTGCCTTTCTGTTTCCGTCCGCCGTTGACGGTACTCCAGTATTGATGCAGGGACTTTACCATCTGTGGCAGCCCGTGCCGATAATCTTCGTGCAGTTGGTCTGGGTCGGAATTTTTTACTTCACCGGTCGCAGTACTGTTACCGGCGCCCATATCGACTTTTACTTGCATCGTGACCGGATTTGATCGACGGTCTTGCCAAAACTAACGGCAATGTAATTTAGTCTTCATGAAATGAAAAATACAGGAACGTAGGTTGCTGCTACGAAGAATGGCTATCATACAATTGGTGACGAGGGCCTTAAAATTAATGTAACGATCATTGTTCTGGTCTGGTGATATCTTCGACAAAAGCTGCGACCGGGGCAATACAGCCGTAGTCAACGGTTGTTCCCGCCAGATCAAAGACCACCAGACCAATTTTTCCGGTAGACATGTCAGTAATACCTACGCGTTGAAGGGTAACGGTCCGTTGCTTGCAATAATAGGGCCTTGACCTTTCCCCGGATTCTGCTGCTGCCGGCATGCAGGAGAGCTTCCGCACAGACCAGCGCCAGCGAGCGCTCCGGATCATCAGGGGTCGGACAGGCGATGCGGTGATGACCCCGGTGGATCACTTTCACCGGCGCGGATAACAGCCAGCTCAGTTGAAACTCGTTGTCATAGGCGTCAAGAACGGTTGCCAACGACATCTGCGGAATTGTCCTGGAGCTCAGTTTGACCCCGGATTTCTCTGCAAACTCAAGAAGATCAAAAATTCTCTGCCGATCAAGACGATGAACCAGCGATGGGCTCACATCCTGAACATCAGATTCGTCGATTAGCAAGCCGGTGGTTGGACAGTGGGTATTTATCAGCATCAAGAGCTCCAATGCCGGCGTCGTTCCATCAACTCCTGAGACTCCACCGATAAGGGTGCTATCGGATATGAGCGCAGCCGTTCAAAACCGATTTCCTCATCAGTCAGCAGACAGTAACCGTAGCTGCCATCGATCATCCGCTGCAGTGCCGCTTCAACCTGTTCGAGAAGTTGACGTTTGCGGCTGAAATTGATCATCTCCATGGTGGTTCTGCTTTCCTTGATGCTCTGATCTACGATATCACCACCACACTCATCCTGGTGACGAATGCGCTGACGTGACTCGCTGTATTCTACTTGCAATCGTTTTCGCCAGTCCGTCAAGATACGCTGAAAATAAGCAAGCTGCTCATCACTCAGATAATGATTCTGGTGGACCAATGGTAGTGCGGAATGTTGTTGCTGACTCATGGATTCCCTCCCGGCGGCGGTATCAACATCCAAGGTATTGAACCTATTAAACAACTGAACAGATCAACCGAAAAAAATAGAGGTTCGACTAACGACAGTCAGTCCGCCACAGGCAAGCAACCTGCCCACAGCTATCGACCTGATCCGTCATGTAACAGGCAACATTATTTTCTGTCTCCTGGATTGCACGAACCAACTCCTCTTTTTTCAGGCGTCCGGCGCGCAGACCTTTTTGTGCTGCAATTTCTTTAATGTCCTTCATGTTCACAGTGATCTCTCCTATGACAATAATTATCGACCTGTCTATCTGCTTTGGAGGCACATTAACTATGAAATATTAGGAAGGTGCTTGAGGCAGATGATGTTTTTGTAAGAAATTGTCGTCAGCAATTGGCAATCTGTCCTAACTACCATTTCATATTGATGTTTTTTATCCGGGTGTAGCTAAGCAATTCATCAAGGCATTCCTCCTGTCCCAGCCCACTACTTTTCCAGCCCCCGTAGGGGGCCCCCAGATAACGGCCGGTCAGTATCTCCCGCGAGTACAGTTTGCCCGCCCGGCAGTTGATGACCAGCGTGCTGTCGACCCATTACCGGATCAAGGATCTGGCAACCATGGTTACACCGCGTACGCCGGTTCTTTTCAACACCCGTCAACTTGCGGGTCTGGATCTGCAGCAACAGCAACTTCTCAAGGACATCGACAACCTTTCCGTGTTGGTCAGCGATATGGAGGCCGACGGTAAGGGGATTCCGGTGCTGCTACGCCACTACCTCAACCTCGGTGGACAGATTCTCGCCTTTAACCGTGATTCGGAATTCAGTGATGTCATTGACGGGCTGCTTCTGGTCGATCTACTCAAAACCGATAAAAAACAGCTCCAGCGCTATATGGGGAAGGAAGGGTACGCCGCTTATCTCGCCTACCATGGTGAGTCAAAGCGGGATTGTGCCTGAAAAATGACAACCCGGTTGGCAGCACTGTAACATCTTTCGCTCCTACGTCTGGTTGCGCCGGATGCTATCCACCAATTTTTTCGCTTTTTTTCTGACGTTACGGTAGTTGAATACACCAAAAGCGCAGAAGATAACGGCAATTGACAGGAAAAACAACAACTCCATAGCAAGTACTCCTGAGTGGGATTGTTCAGGAGTACTTGGTTCATGTAAGAATCTGGTTAGCATGAGATGTGCTTCTGGTTAAGATGTGAACTGAACCAGATGGAAGATTATAGTGCAAACTCGGCCCACACCGGGCAGTGGTCAGAAGGCTTTTCCATGGCCCGCAATTCGTAGTCTATCCCTGCGTTACGACAACAGGATCGAAGTTCCTTTGTTGCCAATATCATATCGATGCGCAAGCCTCGTTTTGGCTCTGCTTCAAAACCCCGTGAACGATAGTCGAACCAACTGAACCGGTCGGAGACCGTCGGATTCAATTCTCGCCAGATGTCGATCAGCCCCCATGCGATCAACTGCTCAAACCACTCGCGTTCCTCCGGCAAAAAACTGCACTTGCCAGTCCGTAGCCACCGCTTCGCATTCTCCGCTCCAATCCCAATGTCGGCATCCGTCGGTGACACATTTAGATCACCAAGAACAATGAGTTGTTCAGCAGGGTCTGATTCTGCTCTCAGCCAGTGGTGCAGACGGTGGTAAAAATCCCTTTTATTGGGAAACTTCTCCGGATGGGAGCGGTTTTCTCCCTGGGGGAAATACCCGTTGACGACACATAGTGTTGACCCGTTATCTAGCTGATAACGGGTAATCAGGGTGCGGCGCTGATGATTCGCATCTTCATCAGGGTATCCTTTAATAACAGATATAGGCTCTAGTCGTGACAGGGTCGCAACCCCATAGTGCGCCTTCTGTCCGTGATGGACAATATGATAACCCA
>SLDV01000119.1 GCA_007125165.1 Geobacteraceae bacterium
GTCAATGCCGAAGTGATCCTCGCCCTGCCCGGCCAGACCCGCCTCGCAGCGGTGGTGACGCGCGAGTCGGTCAGCACCCTGGGTTTGCGGGAAGGGGCTACTGCCTGGGCTTTTTTCAAGGCATCGAGCGTTATTTTAGGAGTTTAACTTTTCGACGGGGATTACCCTTTTTTTTTGTTGATCGATATATAAACGACTTTATATCGAAGTTCCCCAGGAGATAACCATGAAACAATTGTTACTACTGATTATCGTTCTTTTTGCTATCAGCACCAGCCTGCAGGCCCAGGATCGGCCACTCACCGTTTTCGGTGCCGCCGATTTGCGTTACGCCCTGGATGAGGTGGCTAACGCTTTCAAGAAAAAGCATCCAGATGCCAGGGTGGAAACTATTTACGGTTCCAGTGGTCGTGCCTATGCCCAGATCCGCAATGCGGCTCCCTATGATCTCTATTTCTCCGCCAACATCGAGTATCCACAACGCTTGCTCCAAGATGGGCACGGCATCGGAGAAGCCACTCTCTACGCCATCGGCCGCATTGTTCTCTGGCAACGCAAAGGAGGCAAGCTCGATTTAAGTAAAGGGATGGAGGTACTGCGCGACCCTTCCATCCGCCGCATTTCCATCGCCAATCCGGAGCACGCCCCCTATGGAGTCGCCGGCATGGAAGCGATGAAAACCCATGGCATGTGGGAAGAGTTGCAGCCTAAACTGGTTATGGGAGAAAACATCTCCCAAGCAGCTCACTTTATCGCCAGTGGTGCTGCCGACGTCGGTCTTATCGCCTACTCCCTGGCACTGGCACCGGAAATGAAAAAAATTGGTGAGCCCTTTGAGCTGATCAACGCCATGGATCACAACCCCCTGCGCCAGGGTTACATGATCACCAACTACGGGGCGAAACACCCCTTGTCACGAACTTTCGCTGACTTTGTCGAAAGCGAGGAAGGCAAAGCGATCCTCAAGGTGTACGGTTTCGAGGTTTCAGCACAATGAACAACATTCTCGGAACCATCACCGCCATCGACACGGACGGAAACCTTTCTCTAGTGGACATCACTGTGTCCGAAGACATCAGAATGTCGGCGTTGATTGTCGAAACCCCGGAACACTGCCCCTGGCTGAAAGCCGGAAAAAAGGCAAAAGTGCTGTTCAAAGAAACGGAAGTCTCCATCGCCCGCAACTTAAGTGGCCAGATCAGCCTGCGCAATCGCTTTATGGCAACTATTACCAGGATTCGCAGTGAAGGCATGTTGGCTGAGATTACACTCGCTAGTGCCGAGCATGAAGTCGTTTCCATCATCACCAGTCGCTCGGCGCAACGAATGGAGCTGAAAACCGGCGACCAGGTGGAATGGCTGGTCAAGGCCAACGAAGTGTCATTGACTGGAAATTGAAAAAATATCCTATTATTTAGCTCCACCATCGCACAGGGTTGGGGAGCATGTGACAAGGGTGTCTGTCGCCACGGATGGCGACAGTCAAGCGGCCATGGATGGCTAAAAGCGTCCCTTGGCATAGGCTCTCCGACCCTGTGTTCAACAGCTACGGACTTTCTATGAACCCTGATTTTATCCAGACCATGATCCTCACCTTTCAGGTCGCCGGCATCACCACCATCATCCTGCTAGTACTGGGGATTCCTTTAAGTTACTGGCTCGCCTATACCCGCAACCGCGGCAAGGCCGTGGTTGAAACCCTGGTCAGTATGCCCCTGGTTCTGCCACCCACAGTTCTGGGTTTTTATCTGCTGGTATTCTTCAGTCCGGTCAATCCGGTTGGCGGCTGGCTTGACAGTTGGTTCAATTTAAGACTGGTGTTCAGTTTCGAAGGGGTCATCGTCGGCTCGGTGCTATTCAGCCTCCCCTTCATGATCCATCCCCTGCAGAGCGGATTTGCCGCGATTCCGCCCAACCTCCGCGAGGCGGCGGCGACCTTGGGCATTTCCCGTGTGAAGACCCTGTTTACCATCCTGCTGCCCAACATGAAACCGGGCATCCTCGCCGGGTGCGTATTAAGTTTCGCCCACACCGTCGGCGAGTTCGGCGTGGTACTGATGGTCGGTGGAAATATCCCAGGTGAAACCCGCATGGCTTCTATCGCTATTTATGATCGGGTCGAAGCCCTCGATTATTCCACAGCGCACCAGTACGCCTTTGTCCTGTTCGCTATCACCTTCGCCACTCTGCTGCTGGTCTACATCGTCAACCGGCGCTTTGCGCGTATGGAGTTGGCATGATCGAAATTGCTGTCAGCAAACGCCTGCATACCGCTGAAGGACCGATGGATCTGTTGTTTAATGGCATTATTGGCAAAGGGGAGTTCATTACCCTGTTTGGCCCTTCCGGTGCCGGCAAAACCACCCTCCTGCGGATGGTAGCGGGCCTGACTCTTCCCGACGCCGGAGCTATCGTCGTCAATGGCCAAGCCTGGTTCGACTCTACCCGCCGCATCAATCTATCCCCGCGCCAGCGCTCCATCGGCATGGTGTTCCAGGATTATGCCCTGTTTCCCAACCTCACGGTCGCCGAAAATATCGGCATTGCCCTGCCCAAAGAGAAGCGCAGCACGATCGTTAGCGAGTTGCTGGAGGTCGCGGGGTTACAGGAACTGGCCGGTCGCAAACCGGACAAACTATCCGGCGGCCAGCGTCAACGTGTCGCCCTGGCACGGGCCCTGGCCCTGAAACCCGCCATCCTGCTGCTCGACGAACCCTTGTCGGCGCTGGATCTGCAGATGCGCCTCAAACTCCAGGATGAACTCTTGTATCTCCATCAGCGCTATCAACCCACGACCCTGCTGGTGAGCCACGATCTGAGCGAGGTCTTCCGTCTCAGTCGCCGCGTATTTGTGCTGGACAGAGGCGAGGTCACCCGCAGCGGCAGCCCGACGGAGGTATTTTCACAGTCAAAAATCAGCAATAAGTTCCGTTTCAACGGTGAGGTGGTACACATCAAACCCAGCGGCGTCGTCTACATTGTCCATGTACTGGTCGGGCAGGATGTTGTGCAGGTCATCGCCAGCGAACAGGAAAGGGCAAGTCTGACAGTGGGGAAAAGAGTCCTGATTGCATCGAAAGCCTTTAATCCCCTAATCATGACGCTGGAAGAGTAGGTGCAGGAGAAACAGTTGACGCACCTGAGATAAAAATGCTACTCATGGTGGCACGAAATTAAAAATCGTACCACCCAGGGAGGCGTCATGCGCGCACTTTTTTTATGGCTGCTCTGTCTTCTGCTGACACCAACCGCGACGCTTGTGGCTGATGCAGGTTCACGTACAGTGACAGATCTGCTTGGTCGCCAGGTCAGCATCCCGCCCCAGGTTGATCGGGTCATCTGCTCCGGATCCGGTTGTCTGCGCCTGTTGGTCTATCTGCAGGCGCAGGATCGCACAGTCGGCGTCGATAGCGCTGAAAAAGGCGGGCTGCCTTTTTCGGTCGATGCGCGCCCCTACGCTGCTACCCATCCGCACCTGAGCGATCTGCCCCTGTTTGGAGAATTTCGCGGCTTTGACAACCCGGAGCTGATCGCCGGTCTCGATCCCCAGCCCCAGGTAATCTTCAAGGTCAACGCTCCACGCGATGGTGGCGTCGACAACTTACAAACCAAGACCGGTATCCCTGTTGTCGCCCTGGGTTACGGCAACCTGACAAACGGACGCGAAGAACTGAATCAGACACTGCAGATCATGGGTCAAGTATTGGAACTGGATCGGCGCGCTATAAAAGTGATCGATTTTTTTGATAAGTTGCAGGCCGACCTCGAGCAGCGCGTTGCCGGTATCACCGACAATGATCGCCCGACAACCTACGTGGGGGGGCTGGCCATGCGCGGCGGACAGGGCTTTGCCTCCACCGAACCGGCCTATGCTCCCTTCTCATTTTTAAGGGCACGCAACGCTGCCGGAGGACTGGGAGCCGGTGAATCCAACTTTTCTCACGCCACTGTTGCCAAAGAACAACTTCTGCTATGGGATCCGGATATCATCTTTCTGGATATTGCCAGCACTCGCCTGCCGGTCAGCGCCAACGGTCTGGAACAGTTGCGCACCGATCCGGTCTATCGTGCCATGACCGCTGTACAGTCCGGACGAGTTTACGGGGTTTTCCCCTACAACTACTACAACACCAACTTTGAGTCGGTTTTCGCCAATGCCTACTATATCGGCAGCATCATTTACCCGGAGCGGTTTGCCGATATCGACCCCTTCGCCAGAGCCGAAGAGATCAGCACCTTCCTTAATGGTGGTCCGGCCTTTGTGCGAATTAACGAGGATTTTGACAATATGGGTTTCAGTCAGATACCAGTACGTTAACCAATGTCTCACTTTGATCACGGACAAAACCCGGCAGCGTACAATGCCTACATTGGCCGCAAACTACTGTTTCTGATCGCCCTGATCGGATTAACAGTTTTGCTGCTACTGCTGGCAGTTTCTCTTGGAGCAGTACGGATACCACTAAAGGAAGTGATTCCGGCCTTTTTCAACCTCAGTGAAGATGCCAGACACGCCATCATTGTTCGGCATATCCGCCTTCCTCATGCCCTTGCAGCTATCTTTGCCGGCGCCGGTCTGGCGGTTGCCGGAGCGGTCATGCAATCAATTCTGCGCAATCCCCTGGGCTCCCCCTTTACTCTGGGTATTTCCCAGGCCGGTGCATTTGGTGCCGCCTTTGCCGTGATGATCTTCGGCACTGGCGCCATGCAGAGCACTCAGGCCGGAGCTGTCAGTATCATCAACCCGTACATGACCACACTCTGCGCTTTTATCGCTTGTATTCTTGCGTCCATGGTCATTATTGCCATTGCCCGCTTGCGCGGCGCTACACCGGAAGTCATGATCTTAAGCGGTGTTGCCCTGGGTTCTCTGTTTACTGCGGGAACCATGTTGCTGCAGTATTTTGCCGATGATGTACAATTAGCGGCCATCGTATTCTGGACCTTCGGTGACGTTGGACGCGCCGGCTGGCCTGAGGTGGTTTTCATGGCCGTCGTGGTCACTGCAGCCAGCATTTTTTTTATTCTCAACCGCTGGAACTACAATGCGATCGATGCCGGCGATGAGACGGCCAAAGGACTGGGCGTACCGGTAGAGATGGTGCGCATGGTCGGAATGCTCATCACCTCATTGGTCACCGCTGTGATTGTCTCCTTTCTAGGTATTATCGGCTTCGTTGGCCTGGTCTGCCCACACATCGTCCGCCGCATCATCGGCGATGATCATCGTTTTCTGCTACCGGCGTCAGCCCTGACCGGTGCCTGCCTGCTACTGGCAGCAGATACGGCAGCGCGGCTGATGCTTGCTCCCCACATGCTCCCGGTATCGATCCTGACAGCCTTTCTTGGTGCTCCCGCTTTCCTCTATCTGTTGATCCGGGGGAAAAATCGATGACCCTTGATGTCCGTGATATCCGCATCGGCTACGATGGCAGAATGGTACTGCATGGACTGAACTTTCACGTACATCAGGGACAGGTGCTGACGATTATCGGACCCAACGGCGTCGGCAAAACCACCTTACTGCGCTGTATCAACGCCATGCTTAAACCCAAAACCGGGGCAGTATTGATCGAAAATGCCGATGTTTTCAGAATGCGCGCGAGTGAGATTGCTAAACGCATGGGTTACGTTGCCCAACGCAATGATGCCGGACGCATGACCGCCTTTGACGCCATCCTGTTGGGGCGCAAACCACATCTGCGCTGGAGTGTCAGTGTTGATGATCTGCGTAAGGTTGACGCCGCCCTCAATCAGCTCGATCTCCAGCATCTGGCTTTGCGCCATATCAACGAGATGAGCGGTGGAGAACTGCAGAAAGTCTGCATCGCCCGCGCCCTGGTTCAGGAGCCCTCAGTGTTGCTCCTCGATGAACCCACCAGCAGTCTGGATCTGAAAAACCAGCTGGAAATTCTTCGAACGATCCAGCATATCGTCCACGAACATCAACTCACTGCCGTCATGACCATGCACGATCTGAACATGGCCATCCGTTTTTCCGACGTCCTGTTATGTCTGAAAGAGGGCAACATTTTCTTCTGCGGTAACTGTGACGAGTTGACTGTCGATATCGTTCAGCAGGTCTACGGTATCGACGTCGACATTCTCCGCCACCAGGGCAACACCCTGATCATCCCCCGCTGATTTTTTCGACCTCCTAATCTCGTCATAAGTTGCAAAGCATACCAAATATGTAAAACTGATAAGGACTCACGAAAACATCTCGACCCCTTGCAATATTTCTTTATTTGTAATATATAAATAATTATATATATTAACAACAAAGGAGGCTTATATGAATATGTCGCTTTTTGCCGCTCGCTGGA
>SLDV01000115.1 GCA_007125165.1 Geobacteraceae bacterium
GATGGTTGATGGTTGATGGTTGATGGTTGTAAAAGGCTACGGCTGCAGGGCCTGCTGATACAACCTGCGGTAACGGTCGCTTAAACCAGGGTCTTTTTTTGCCGCCAGTTGCAGTCGCCGGATGGCGGAGCTTAACGAAGAAACATCACGTCCCAGGCGCTCTCCCAGAGCGGTAAGGGTGATGCAGGAGGTCTCAAGGCACAGCCACCCCAAAAAAGCACGGGCCAGAGAGCAGTGGCGGTTTTTGCCGGCAGCCGCCAGTTCTTGTGCCGACAGTTGAAACTCGTCAAGTATCAGCGCCAGTACGCGCTCCGGATCGACTTCCGGCGGACAGGTCTGGCGCGACAGCTTGAGCACACCGCGGGCATATTCCTTGCTCCCGAGAATCCGCGGATCATACTCCCCTCCGGTATAAAAATTGATATCCACCGGCTCAACCAGACCTTCATTGACATAGCTGTGAAAGCGCATCAAAGCACGGATGCCGGTTTCCTCAATGTGGACAAAAAGACGCTCCAGAGTCAGCCAGAGCACCTTTTCACGGGCACAGTAGGCACGATGACTGCTCCAGGCGTAACGCATCGGATCATTTTCGATACCGGCTGCTACCGGGGCCAGATGCAGATCACGCACCAGCGGTAGCAGATAGTGTTCCGGGTCGATCAGAATAGCCTTGTAGCGCCCTTGAAACAGGTGCCCCTGCTGGGCGTGCCGATCATTGAACCAGCGGGTATAGCGAAATCCGAGCTGCTGCATGATGCGTGACAGAGGAACCTCGTCCACTTCGACAACCAGACGTATCTCCGTCGGCAGCAGAACGTAACCATGAATCCGATGACCGAACCTCTCTACCCCTTCCTGCAACAGCAGCAGCAAGCGCGTGAAGTCAACGACATCGGTAAAAACCTGCTGGGTGCCGTTGCCACACAAGCTCACATGATAGATCGCGCCGGGAAAATGCAATCGGGGTTTTCGTGCCATAAACAATCCAGTCGTCAAAAAGGGAATGTCTCGTTTAAATCAAAGCCGGTGTACAAATACCGGAATTATGCGGTGGTGCAGGGGCGCGGTTTCCGCGCCCAGGGCAGGGCAACCCTGCCCCTACGTTTCAATATTTAATCGCCACAGCAATAACATCAACCCAGCTGGACTTCATACTGCTCGATGTGAAACTCCGGATGGGGATTGATCTGCACCGAGCGATTGAAACGTTTTTCCAGCACATCCAGACCACCACGCTCCTCATCCACCAACAGACCGGCGATACGCGGATGGGCCAACAGGGTCACCGGCCCGGCAGGCAGGTCGGCCAGTTCACGATGCAGTTCGCGCAGAATCTCATAGATAATGGTCAGCCTGCCCTTGACATAGCCCTTGCCTTCGCAATAGGGGCAGGGCTCACAGAGGGTGCGGCCGATACTCTCCCGAACCCGTTTGCGGGTCATCTCAACCAGTCCGAGCTCCGATATTTTGAGGATATTGGTTTTATTCTTATCCCCTTTGAGAGCCTCTTCCAGTGCCGCATGCACCTTGTCGCGATGGGCTTCTTTTTCCATGTCGATAAAATCGATGATGATCAGTCCACCGATATTACGCAGGCGCAGTTGAAAAGCGATCTCTTTTAATGCCTCGAGGTTGATTTTGAGGATTGTATCTTCAAGGTTGTGTTTGCCGACATAACGGCCAGTATTGACATCAATGGCCGTCAGCGCCTCAGTCTGCTCAATGATGATGGAGCCGCCGCTTTTGAGCCAGACCTTGCGCCCGAGGGCGCGGGAAATCTCGATCTCCAGCCCGTAAGCATCAAAGATCGGCTCCTCCTCGTCATAAAGGTCGACCCGGTAGTTGATCCGCGGCATGAAGGTCCGCAGAAAGCGAATGATCTTGTCATATTCATCGAGGTCGTCAACGACGATGCGCTGCACATCTTCAGTGAGGATATCACGCAGCACCTTGCTGGTCACATCCAGATCAGAATGGATCAGCTCCGGTGCCCTGACGCTGTCAAGGTCACGGCTGATATTTTTCCACAAGCCGACAAGAAACTCCATGTCCTGCCGCAGATCTTCGGCGCTCTTTCCTTCCGAAACGGTACGCACGATATAGCCGGTGCCGGGCTCGCGCATCTCTTCAACGATTCTGCGCAGTCGCTCCCGCTCCGTCTCGCATTCAATGCGCCGCGAAATGCCGATATGATCAACCGTCGGCATGAACACCAGATGCCGACCCGGCAGGGACACATGAGACGTGATCCGTGCACCCTTGGTGCCGATAGGCTCCTTTGACACCTGCACCAGCAGCTCCTGCCCCTCTTTGAGCAGGTCTTCGATGGGCGGCAGACTCGAAGAGGGCTCCACGTCAGACTGGCCGTTGTTCCCATCCTCCCCCTCGATTTGCCGTTCAAACTGCTCAATCTCGTCAAAAACATCGGCAACATACAAAAAAGCCGCCTTCTCCAGGCCGACATCGACGAAAGCCGCCTGCATACCGGGCAACACCCGGATAACCCGACCCTTGTAGATATTCCCCACAATCCCGCGTTCCCGCTCCCGCTCGATGTAGAGTTCGGCAATATGCCCCCCCTCCAGTAAAGCCACACGGGTTTCGTGGGAGGTGGTATTGATCACCAGCTCCTTGGTCATACTTTCTCCTGACTTGTCAGTATTCTATATTCTATATTCTGAATTCAGCATTTCAGTCTCTCAGCCTGTTCCCCGTCTTCACCACCCCCAGGCGGCGCACCTGCTCCACCTCCATGTCGAGCAGCCAGGCAGCAACCAGCAACGGTCCCCCCTTGGTCAGCTCAATCTGCAGATCTTCTTCGCGCAGGATAACATCAACCAGATCTTTACGCACATCAACTTCCTTCGGTACTCCTTTTTTCATGCGCGTCACCATCTGTTGAGATGATGCGAGGAGGTTGCTGATGCGCTGTTCAAGGTCATTCGGCACCTGATCAGGCAGCGGCACCAGATAACAGCTCGAAGCCACCGCCGCCGAAGGGGAAGGTGACTTCCAGGAGATAACAGCTGCATCAATGATATTGAACCCATCGGGAAGTTGCAGATTGATATCTGCTATGATCCTGTCAGTCGCCAACGGATAGAGCAGTTCCAGATCAATCAGTTCGGCCTGACTGGCAACCCCCAGAGGTAGCGCCTCAAGGTAAGATACCTTCGGTGTCGGATGAAATCCCTGCGAAAAACGCAGGGGCAAGCGCGCCCGACGCAGAGCACGCTGAAACATTTTCAGGTACTCCAGATGCCCGACCATGCGCGCGCGACCCAGCTTGCTCAAGGTCAAACGCACCCGCGTAAATTGTGCCGGGTCTTCTTCTCCGGTAGCTGCGCCCTCGTTACCGCCAACCGGTTCCACCGCTGTTTTTTGTGCAAAACGCATCCGCAGTTGATCAAAATCACAGACCCCGCAGCCATGACACTCGCCGTCACGACAATCAATGGTTGCTGTCCCCTGTAGCGCCTTGTGACGTTCAGCGCTGAAAAATTCCCTGGGGAGGCCGCAGTCGATATGGTCCCAGGGGAGGATTTCGCCCTCATCCCGGCGCCGCAGATACCACTCCGGCTCCAGGTTACAGGCAGCAAACGCCCGCTGCCAGCGGGGAAAATCAAAATGTTCGCGCCAGCCGTCAAAGCGGCAACCCAGATCCGTCGCCATCTCGATAACGCGGCCCAGACGGCGGTCGCCACGGGCAAACACCCCTTCGAGAAAAGACAGCTCAGCCTCATGGTATTTAAACCGCAGCTTTTTCTGCCGCAACCCGTCGCGCAGTATTCCCTGGCGCCGGCGGATTTCATCGAGACCGATCTGTTCCTCCCACTGGAATGGGGTATGGGGTTTAGGCACAAAGGTCGACACCGCGACATTGACATCGTTGCCGCCGGTCCCCTTGCCGCTCTTTTTTACCTCTGCCGCTAAAGCGATAATCGCTTCGAGATCAGCGTCGGTTTCTGTCGGCAGCCCCTGCATAAAATAGAGCTTGATCAGCCGCCAGCCGGCCCGATAAGCCTGGCCTGTGGTGGTCAGCAGATCTTCTTCACGAATCCCTTTGTTGATCACCTGGCGCAGACGATCGCTACCCGCTTCCGGTGCCAGAGTAAATCCGGTTTTACGCACCTTTTTGATCTCTTCCATCAATTCCGGGGTCAAGGTACCGACCCGCAGACTCGGCAGAGAAACTGCCACCTGGTCACCTGCATGTTCGCGCATCAGACTCTGCAACAAGGGTTCGATACAGGTGTAGTCGCCGGTTGACAAAGACAGTAAAGAGACCTCTTCGAAGCCTGAATTCTCCAGCGACTCACCAATCAATCGGCGGATGGTTTCCGGCCGGCGCTCGCGCACCGGCCGGTAGATATAACCGGCCTGACAGAAACGACAGCCGCGGGTACAACCACGGGCGATTTCCACCGCCACGCGGTTATGTACCGTCTGCAAAAAAGGGACCATCGGGTTGGTCGGAAACGGGGCACGGTCGAGGTCTGCGAGAAAGCGCCGTCGTACCTGCGCAGGGAACTCATCACTGACCGGACTGATCGCGGCAACCCGACCATCGTCAAGATAATCGACCTGATAGAAGGCCGGCACATAAAAACCCTCAAGGCGTGCCAGCTCACCGAGCAGTCGCATTTTAGACCAGCCGTACCGACGGCGCTTGCGCACCAGCTCCACCAGCTCACCCACCGCTTCTTCACCATCACCGATCAGGGCGACATCAAAAAAATCGGCCAGCGGCTCGGGATTAAAAGCACAGGGACCACCTACCACCACCAGGGGATATTCTTCGCTACGCTGCTGCCGGCGCCGAGGCACGCCGGCCAGATCAAGCATGGTCAGCAGGTTGGTGTAGCTGAGCTCGTACTGAAGGGTAAAACCAATCACATCAAACCGCGCCAACGGACGCTGCGTCTCCAGGGAACACAGGGGCTGATCATGCTCACGCAGCCAGGCTTCCATGTCGGGCCAGGGCGAGAAAACCCGCTCGGCGGCGACCCCCTCGATCTGGTTGAGAATGGAGTAAAGAATGGGGAAGCCGATGTGACTCATGCCGACATCGTAAACATCTGGAAACGCCAGGGCCATGCGCACCTCGACCTGGTCGTCAGGCTTGCACAGGCTCCCCAGCTCACCGCCAAGGTAACGGGAGGGGCGACTGACCTCGTTCAAGGCCGCAGTTTGATCATTCATTACATTGTTCACCTATCGGATCAACAGCTAAAGAAATACCTGATTAGCGCTCATCTTCCGCCGACACCCTTCTCCTGGGAGAGAAGGTGGCTGAAAGCCGGGTAACTTACCACACAACACCCCCTTTGCCACAGGCTTTTCGCCTGCCGACACCAGGCTTATTTCCCCTTCCACAAGCTCTCACCATAGAACTGCTCACGCAGACGTTCTTCCGGATAACGGTCATAAAACGCCTGGCGGGAAAAATCGAACTGATACTGGCTGATGTAATCGGTGAGAATCGCGTAGGCCGCGTTAATCCGCATGATCCGCTCGGGGTCATCACTACCACCGCAATCGGGATGATAACGACGCACCAATTCACGGTGACGCTTGCGAATCTCCTCAAAGCTGGCCCGCAACGGCAGGCCGAACTCCTCGAGGGCCGCCTGCAAGTCTTCGTAGCTGATCCCTTTTTCCACCATGAAGCCTCCCCTGCCAGACCTTGTCCGATGATGGTTTCCCCGCTCCTACGAAGGCATCCATCTTTTTTGATGTTTTCGTGTTTTCCGTGTATTCCGTGGACCATCGTTTTTTTTGAATTATAAACACACCGCCACCCCACAAAGGAAGAGTCACACAAACAATCAGACGAGATCAACACCCATCAATTGACACCTTCAGGCCATAAAGAATAGGATGGCGATTCTATTTCGCCGTCTTTTACCCACGGAGCTATTGTGGCACGCACGAAAACTGTCTACGTCTGTCAGCACTGCGGCTACCAGAGTCCCAAATGGCACGGACGCTGCCCCGACTGTCAACAATGGAACAGTCTGGTAGAGGAACAATCGGTTCCGGTCTCAAACCATAGCCGTGCTCTGACTGAACCGGGTCGGCCGATCCAGCTCGCCGCCGTTGACTGCCGCTCCGAAGAGCGCCTGCGCACCGGCCTGGACGAACTTGATCGCACCCTCGGCGGCGGCGTTGTTCCCGGCTCACTGATTCTCGTCGGTGGGGACCCCGGCATCGGCAAATCGACCCTGCTCCTTCAGGCTTTTGCCCATCTCGCC
>SLDV01000055.1 GCA_007125165.1 Geobacteraceae bacterium
ACCAGACCGATGACCATGATCACCGGACCGACCACCACGGGAGGAAGTATCCGATGCAAGATGCCGCTACCGAATATGCGTACCACCAGGCTCAGGATCATGTAAAGCACTCCAGCGGCGAGCAGCCCGCACATGGTGCCGGCTATTCCCCACTGGCCGACACCATAAATGATCGGAGCGATAAAGGCGAAGCTGGAAGCCAGAAAAACCGGCACCTTGCCACGAGTGATAATCTGAAAAATCAGGGTGCCGACACCGGCGGTAAACAGGGCGACGTTGGGGTCGAGGCCGGTCAGCAGGGGCACCAGCACCAGAGCGCCGAAGGCGACAAACAGCATCTGTGCACCGAGCAGGCCGTCCTGCAGGCGGAAATGATAGTCAGTGGGGGCAGGTGGTTTCTTCATCGTTGACTCCTGTGGCCGGTTAAATTATTTGGTGCCGAAAATCTTGTCCCCGGCATCGCCGAGGCCGGGGAGAATATAACCCTTTTCGTTGAGCCCCTCGTCAATAGCGGCAACGTAAATATCCACGTCTGGGTGGGCTTTGCTGATCCGTTCAATGCCTTCCGGTACCGCGACCAGAAATAAACCGCGAATTTTGCTGCATCCCGCCTGCTTGAGCATATCGACACAGGCGACCAGAGAACCGCCGGTGGCCAGCATCGGATCAACGATCAGGGCGATACGATCCTGCATGGAGCTGGTCAGTTTTTTAAAGTAAGTGACTGGCTCGAGGGTGTCTTCATCGCGATAAAGGCCGACAACGCTGACGCGGGCACTGGGAATCAGGTCGAGAACTCCGTCCATCATCCCGAGACCGGCGCGCAGTATAGGGACCACAGTAATTTTTTTCCCTTTGATCCGGTCGACATCGACAGGCCCGTTCCAGCCGGTGATGGTTTCGATTTCTGTTTCCAGGTCCTTGGTCGCTTCATAGGTCAGCAGTCGGGCTATTTCAGAAGCGAGTTCACGAAAGTCTTTGGTGCTGATGTCATGTTGTCGCATCAGCCCCAGCTTGTGTTTTACCAGGGGATGGTTTGCTTCATGGACTGCCATGGAGTTCTCCTTGATGGGTGGCTGGAATATTCGCCGCTCAGCATAAAAGCATCACCCGGATCGGTCAAGAAATTAGCTGTCGACGGGGTAAAATCAGAGGGCAGGATGACGACGAGGGTGCTTTCAGCGACAAGAGGCTTTCTTCCATGAGCCAAGATGAGCTATAGTCACCGGCCGATGTTTTTTTAGTTATTAACGTACGAGCAAATAGTGCCTATGAAACCCATACTATTCAGACATCGTCTTGAGTACGCAGCGGTTCGCTGTGTCGCTCCTCTGGTCAGGCTGTTGCCGCGATCTGTGGCCCTGCGTTTTGGACAGAGGGTTGGTGCCTTGGCTCGATTGGTTTTGCCTGAGCGGCGCAAGCTGGCAGAAGACAACGTCCGCCAGGCTTTCCCGGAATGGTCAGAGGAACAAGTGAAGGCGCTGGTGCGCCGTAATTTTGAACAGCTTGGCATGAGCGGAGTGGAGTTTCTGCGTCTTGAACAGTTCGACGCGGACAACATCCGGGAGTTTTTTGATATTGAAGGCGAGCACCATCTGCGCCAAGCCCTGGAGCAGGAACAGGGGATTATTCTGTTGACCGCGCATTTTGGTTTCTGGGAGGCCGGCAATTATATTTTTCCGGCCCTTGGGGTTCCTCTCGATACCATCGCCAAGCCTCTTAAAAATCGGTTGACAGACGCTTACTTTTACAAAATCCGCAGCCAGTTCGGGGCCGACATCGTCAACAGCCGCAAAGGTGCCCGGCGGATTCTCAAGTCGTTGCAGTCGGGTCGTGCTATCGGCCTGTTGCTCGATCAGCACATATCACCGCCCGGCTCCATTCAGGTCGATTTTTTTGGCCGCAAAGCCTATACAACGACGGCCATCACCAATATGGCGATGAAATACCGGATTCCCATTGTCCCCACTTTTTGTCTGCGTCAGCCTGATCATCGCTATCTGGTCTGGTTCGAGTCGATGATTGTGCTTGAAGGGGAGGGTGAGCAGGCGCTCACTGACAATACCCAGTATCTTTCCCACCTGATGGAAACCGCGATCCGGCGCGATCCCGGCCAGTGGTTCTGGGTGCACAAGCGCTGGCGTAAAACCAAAATCAAGAAACAATCGAATTAAAAAATATCGTTTAAACGGAGAAAAAAACAGATGAGTTTGCAGCAGGAAATAGCCAAGCGCCGCACCTTCGGCATTATCAGTCACCCGGATGCGGGTAAAACTACCCTGACCGAAAAGCTGTTGCTGTTCGGTGGCGCTATTCAGATGGCCGGAACGGTCAAGGCGCGCAAATCGGATCGTCATGCCACCAGCGACTGGATGAATATCGAAAAAGAGCGGGGAATTTCCGTCTCTTCTTCGGTGATGAAGTTTGACTACCGTGATTACGAGATCAATCTGCTTGACACTCCCGGCCACCAGGACTTTTCCGAGGATACTTACCGGGTATTGACTGCCGTTGACAGCGCCCTGATGGTGATTGACAGCGCCAAGGGAGTCGAGCCGCAGACCGAGAAGTTGATGGAGGTGTGCCGTATGCGGAACACTCCGGTATTGACCTTCATCAACAAGCTTGACCGTGAAGGCTTATCACCCCTGGACATTCTTGCAGACATTGAGGAAAAGCTGCAGATTGAATGTGCGCCATTGTCATGGCCAATCGGCATGGGAAAGCGCTTCAAGGGAGTTTATAATCTCTACCGGAATGAGCTCCATTTGTTCCGTTCCGGTGAAGACCGGCGTAAAACCGATATTATCAAGATTGACGACATCAACAGCCCTGAACTTGACAAACTGCTTGGAACTCAGGCCCGGGAGTTGCGCGATGACATCGAACTGCTTGAAGGGGCCGCCAATCCTTTTGATCGTGATGAGTACCTGCGTGCCAACCAGACCCCTGTGTTTTTCGGTAGTGCCATCAACAACTTTGGTGTGCAGGAGATGCTCGATGCCTTTGTCGAGTTGGCCCCGTCGCCGGGAGTCAGAGAAGCGGCCGAGCGCCTGGTGGCGCCCGATGAAACGCAGTTTTCAGGGTTTGTTTTCAAGATTCAGGCAAATATGGACCCCGCCCACCGTGACCGTATTGCCTTTTTGCGTATCTGTTCGGGAAAGTTTACGCGCGGCATGAAAGTTCGTCATCATCGGATCGGCAAGGATATTTCCCTGGCCAACGCGACCATTTTTATGGCCCAGGATCGCGCCCATGTTGAAGAAGCCTTTCCCGGTGATATTATCGGCCTGCATAACCATGGCACCATCAAAATCGGCGATACTTTTACCGATAAAGAACCCCTCAAATTTACTGGTATCCCCAGTTTTGCGCCGGAGCATTTTCGTCGCGTGCGCCTCAAGGATCCGCTCAAGTCGAAGCAGTTGCAAAAAGGCTTGATTCAGTTGGCAGAAGAGGGGGCGGTGCAGGTATTTAAGCCGGTCAACGGGGCCGAGTTTATTCTTGGCGCCGTTGGTGTGCTTCAGTTTGATGTGACCATGGAACGCTTGAGAGTAGAATATAATGTCAACGCCGTCTACGAAGGAGTCGATTTTACCACGGCCCGTTGGGTTCGCTCGAACGACCGTAAAAAATTCGATGAGTTTCAAAAGAAAAACCAGAACAATCTGGCGATTGATGCCGAAGGGGAGTTAACCTATCTGGCTGCCAGTGAATGGCGCCTGCAGCACACGATGGAGCAATGGGAGGGCGTAGAGTTTTTGAAATCGCGGGAGCACAACTAGTTTTCAACCGGAAACTTGCCTAATATATTTGTCTGTGTTAATTGTAGTTTTCTATAGCTTTAGAGCTTTGTGTAACCACTTATCCCTATCCTCTTATCGATGATAGCAGGTTTATCATGGTGCTTGGTCGAACAAACATTACTTCTATCAAGTCACGCCTTAAACTTCTGTCTATTGTTTCCCTGCTGATATTTTTACTGACCACGGTCGTTGTCGCCTTTTTCCTGGAACGGTTGCATAGCGACGTTGACCTGCTCATTGGCGATCATTTTGAACAGGTGCTTGCCAATTCGCACAACCGTTCTGATTTCGGTCTGTTGGTTGCGCGCCTGGGGGTCTTTCGCAACACCTTTTACGGTAATCCGCAACTGGTGGCCACAGAAGGGCGAGAGTTGGAGTCCCTGATCGAGCAGCTTGCCGGTCGGGTTACGGATCATGAGCAACGACATCTTCTGTATCGTCTGCAGGATGAATATCATCTTTTTCTCAATCGTGCGTACTGGATCAACTTTACTTTGCTGCAACGTCGCTGGCAGGAAGAAGATCTTGACAGTTTGCTGCTGTTCAGCAGTGAAACCCTGATGGGCGAGATACGTGACGGGGGTACAACTGACAAATGTATGGAGACCTTTATCCAACTGCGGCAGTTGCGTCTCGGTTTTCAGCGAATTTCCAATATGTTTCTTTCATGGGATCGTACGAGTGAACATTTTTTGCTGCCCGTCGACGACCGACCCATTGAGGTGGAACTGAAGCCTGTCAGGGCCGTTGCCGGTCACTTTAGCAATAAACCTATGCCTTACAGTCTGGTTGGTCGTGAGTTGCTCTCGCGGCTCGACTATGTTGTCCATCTGCTCGAACAATATCAACGCGAGAGAAATCTGCTGCTCCAGCAAAGTAACGAACTTAATGATTTAACTGAGCAGATCATGGCCACCATGGAGATTCTTGATCAGCGCACCGGCACTGCGGTCAGGGGTGCCAGGGGCAAGATAGGGAATACCCTTTATCAGGTGTTTGTCGCCGCCCTGATCGTCTGTTTTGTGCTGATCGCAGCGACGATATTCAGTCATCGCTGGCTGTTTGTCCGCCATGTTCAAAGACCGATGACTCTGGTCGGACAGCGTTTGCTGGCATTTCAGCAGGGAGACCATTCCACCCCTATGCGACTTAAGCGTTCCGACGAGTGGAGCCAGATTGAGTCAGTATTCAATGACATGCTCAGCAGTCTTGAAAAGAGCTTAGCTTCTTTGCGTGATTCGGAGCGCCGCTACCGGGAAATTTTCACCAACGTGACCGAGGGTATTTTTCGCGCCAGTCTGGACGGACGTTTTCTGGCGTTGAATCCCGCTGCGGTGGAGATGCTGGGACACACGTCCGAGGCCGAGGCAATAGCCTGTTATGATGACCTGGAAAAACAGGTTTACTGCGATCCGGCAGATCGTCATCGATTGTTGAAGGTGCTGTATGAGAATGGCAGAAACATCAACGTTGAGGTGATGGCGAAGCGCAAGGATGGTGAACGATTCTGGATGCAGCTGAACAATCATCTGGTTTATGGCGAAGATGGTCAGCCACTGTTTATTGAAGGAACAGCCCGTGATGTTACTGCACGTAAGGTGGCCGAAGAACATCTCCATCAGATCAAGAATTTTCTCCAGTTGATTGTCGATTCCATGCCGTCGATATTGATTGCGGTTGACGCAGATTTGAAGATTACCCTGTGGAATCGCAAGGCCGAACAGGAGTGTCGATTGCGGGCTGTGCGCGCCAGGGGGCTGGCGTTGAAACAGGGCCTGACTCTGATTGATGGTGATCTTCTGGCGGAGAAAATCAACACAGCTCTGACGTCGCACAAGCCAGTCCGTCTGACCAAGGTTGAAGGACGCTCGGTACAGGGGGGACGGAAGCGTTACTTTGATGTTCTGATTTATCCCCTTCCCGTCAAAGAAGAAGGGGGCGCGGTGATCCATGTAGAAGAAGTTACCGAACAGGTGGCTCTTGAGCAGATTCTGATGCAGAAGGAAAAGATGGAGTCGATTGCCGGTCTGGCCGCCGGTTTCGCCCACGAACTGAACAACCCCCTGGCGGTCATCTTGCAGAGTGTGCAGGTTCTTGAGCGTCGTCTGTCGCCGGATTTTCCCAAAAACTGTGAAACTGCCGAGAAGATCGGTACCTCAATGACAGTGATCAGTGACTATCTGCAGCGGAAAAAGTGCGACAACATGCTGACATCTATCGCCGAAGCCGGTCATCGCGCTGCAAAAATCGTCGAAAACATTCAGACCTTCAGTCGTAGAACCAGCAGTGATTTTACCCGCCATCATATCGAAACACTGGTCGAGAGAACCCTTGATCTGGCGGTCAGTGATTATGACATGCGTCGCCATCTGAATTATCAGCGTATCCGTATCGTCCGTGATTTTCAGCCGGTGCCGGAGGTGATCTGTGATTCCGGTCAGATTCAGCAGGTGATTCTGATCTTATTGAAAAATGCGGCACAGGCGCTGATCGAAGTCGATCATGATCCAAAGATTACTCTGCGAATTCTGTCCAAGGGGGAATATGTTTGTCTGGAAGTGTCTGATAATGGCATCGGCATGCCTCCCGATGTTTGTCGGCGTGTGTTTGATCCTTTCTATTCGACCCAGGAAACTGGCCAGGGGGTTGGATTGGGGCTGTCGATCGCCTACTATATTGTTACGCAGAATCACCGTGGCTTCATGTCTGTGTCTTCAGAAGCGGGTGCCGGTAGCAGTTTTGAGTTGTACTTACCAACGTTGCATGACATCGAGCATTAGCGGAGGGCGAGCATGGCGATCATCAAGTGGAAGCAGGTTTATGAAACCGGTATTGTTGCTCTGGACAATGAACATAAGGCTCTGGTAGGGCAGATTGATGCCCTGCTTGAAGCGGTGCGCGACAAGCGGGGAAAAGAACTTTATGCCGATGTTGTCGTTATGCTGGAGACCTATGTCCTGGAACATTTTGAGCACGAAGAAAAGCTGATGAAAGAGTACGGGTTTCCGGGCTTCACCGAGCATCAGCAGGAACACCAGGACCTTGTTGCCGCAGTGCAAAAACTCAAAATCGGTCACGCTGTAAAGGATGAAAGCGCAGCTCGGGAATTACTCAAGTTTTTGCGTATCTGGCTGCTGGAACATATTGTCAAGGTTGATAAAAAATATGGGCCTTTTATCGAGTCTCGTGCCGGTCGTTTTGTTGAGTAGTGACATGCCCTGGCAACATATTATCTGGTAGTGCTGTTCAAAAAGGGTCGCTATGCATCATTCGGGATCACGTTCCGCCATCAAGGAGTTGCTTGCTGCAACAGCCGTACGCAGCAATGTGCGTGTCTGTGGCTGGGTCAGGTCGTTACGGCGCGGCAAGGATGTCGCTTTTATTGCCTTGAATGACGGCAGTTGCCTGGGAACACTGCAGATTGTGGTTGCTGCGGAACTGCTGCAAATATCTGAAATGATTACTCTGGGAACCGGAGCCTGCATTGAGGTAAGGGGTGATCTGGTGGAGTCGCCTGCTGCCGGGCAGTCGTGGGAAATGCAGGCCAGTCAGGTTGCACTGATGGGTGGTGTTGACGGCGATTATCCGTTACAGAAAAAGCGTCATAGCTTCGAGTATCTGCGCAGCATCGCCCATCTGCGCCCGCGGGCCAATACCTTTGGTGCCGTGTTTCGCATGCGCAGCGCCCTGTCGTTTGCCGTGCACCGGTTTTTTCACGAGCGCGGGTTTCTTTATGTTCACACTCCCATTGTCACGACCAATGACTGTGAGGGGGCCGGAGAGATGTTCCGGGTCACCACCCTTGATCCTTTATGTGCCCCTCGTGTTGATGATCGGGTCGACTGGTCACAGGATTTCTTTGGTGAAAAGGCTGGGCTGACTGTCAGTGGACAGTTACAGGGAGAGCTGTTTGCCATGGCTTTTTCTGACATTTATACCTTCGGGCCGACCTTCCGCGCAGAGAACTCCAATACCAGTCGTCATGCCAGTGAATTCTGGATGATCGAACCGGAGATGGCCTTTGTAGATCTGGCCGGTAATTGCCGTGTGGCCGAAGAGTTTTTCCGCTATCTGGTGGTATACGTCTTGTCCCGTTGTCGGGAGGATCTCGAGTTTTTTGACCAGCGTATTGAGCCGGGGCTGATTGATCGGCTGGAAAAATTGTCACAGGCGGAGTTTCATCGCGTGACCTATAGTGAGGCCATTGACCTGCTGGAGAAATCGGAACGCGCTTTTGAATTTCCGGTTGCCTGGGGTCATGATCTGCAGTCAGAACATGAACGTTATCTGACCGAAGAGGTGTTCGCCGGTCCGGTTTTTGTTACTGATTACCCGGAGCAGATCAAGGCCTTTTATATGCGGATGAACGATGATCACCGCACCGTTGCCGCCATGGATTTACTGGTACCGCGGGTCGGCGAGATCATTGGCGGCAGTCAGCGTGAGGAGCGCCTGGAGGTGCTGGAGCAGCGGATGCAGGCCCACGGAATCGACCCGGATTCTCTCAACTGGTACCTGGATACACGGCGCTGGGGAAGTTGCCCCCATTCCGGTTTTGGTCTCGGTTTTGAGCGTCTGCTGATGTACTTGACCGGCATGGAAAATATTCGCGATGTCATTCCTTTCCCCAGAACCCCGGGGCACGCTCGGTTTTGAGGGATTAGCGCCAGACAATATTCAGAAATAAAACAGCTATGCATCTTCAAATGTTTCAGTAAACCTTGAGTATTCTCCTCTATATGGTTATAATTTGATCACCCTTGGTTACTGAGCGAATAGCGTGCCTGGGCCGAAACCCGATAGCTATAAAACACTGTTATTGATAAGTGTTGTGGCTCCGTGGCACCATTCGCTTCGACGTCGGTGACTTCTTAGTCAGCGTAGCAAGTTTTAATTCTTTAATAAAGTCACCATTGATCTTACAAGCGGTTGTCATGTGCTATATTCTGACGATCTGTTGATGCTCACATCGGGTGGGCTTTTATAACCAATCGTATCAAGGAGGCCAAAGCAATGAAAAAACTGTTCATGTGTGCGCTTGCCGTAACTCTTGCCGTAGGGATTATGCCGGTTCCTGAAGCGGCAGCCAACCAGTTCGTGACCATCGGGACCGGGGGTGTTACCGGTGTCTATTACCCCACTGGTGGTGCTATTTGTCGCCTGGTCAACATGGATCGCAGAGAGCATGGGATCCGTTGTTCCGTTGAAAGCACCGGCGGTTCGATTTACAATCTGAATACCATTCGCGCCGGGGACCTGGATCTGGGTGTTGTTCAGTCCGACTGGCAGTACCATGCTTACAACGGAACCAGCAGGTTTGAAGAGGCCGGTCCCAACGAGAAATTGCGTGCGGTATTCTCCATCCATCCCGAGCCCTATACCGTTGTTGCCCGTGCCGATGCCGGTGTCAGGAATTTTCAGGACCTTAAGGGTAAGCGCGTCAATATCGGCAACCCCGGTTCCGGCCAGCGTGCTACTACCGACGTAGTCCTTGAAGCCCTGGGCTGGACCGTGAGGGATTTCCGTCTTGCCTCCGAGTTGCGTCCTGCCGAGCAGGCTGGTGCCATGTGTGACAACCGTGTCGACGCTATCATCTATACCGTTGGTCATCCCAATGGTTCCATCCAGGAAGCCACCACTACATGCGACGCTGTCCTGGTGAATGTGACCGGTCCTGAAATTGACAAGTTGGTTGCCGAGAGAGACTACTACCGCACGGCGACGATTCCTGCCGGCATGTATCGTGGTAACAACGAAGACACCACGACCTTTGGTGTTGGTGCGACCTTTGTTTCTTCCACCGATGTTCCGGAAGATGTGATTTATCACGTTGTTAAGGCTGTTTTTGACAATTTTGACGATTTCAAGCGCCTCCATCCGGCTTTTGAAAATCTGAAAAAAGAAGAGATGATCAAAGACGGTCTCTCAGCGCCGTTGCACCCCGGTGCTATCAAGTATTACAAAGAGGTTGGTCTGCTCTGATAGAGATTGCCGAAAATGCACCGCCTCGGCGGTGCATTTTTTTTGCCGCAAAGACATGACCATAAATTTTTCAAGCAGGTTTTTCAGCAATCATAACAGCTACCACACTGGTGGGGAATTTTCACACACACACTTGAACTTTATGCGCTAGGGGATTGAAGGGGCACGAACATGAGTGAAAGCAAGGCGAACGGCAAGCTTGATGACAAACTGAAAAAGGTGATGGCCGAGACCGAAGGAGGCGCGCGCAACCCAAGTGGCGCCATACCGAAAAAGGTTCTCTTTTTCGTGCCGCTGCTATGGACTCTTTTTCAGCTCTGGTATTCCTCGCCGCTTCCCTACCTCTTCAATATTTTTGTGTTGAATGACACCCAGGCGCGTTCCATCCATCTGGCATTCGCCATGTTCCTGGCCTTTACAGCGTTCCCGACCTTTAAACGATCACCTTCCACCTATATCCCCATCCAGGATTGGATTGTCGCTTTCATCGCGGCTTTTTGTGCGGGCTATCTATATCTGTTCTATGCGGAACTGGCCTGGCGTCCGGGATCACCGACAACTCAGGATCTGGTAGTAGCGGTAGTGGGTTTGGTGTTGCTGCTTGAAGCAACCCGCCGTGCCCTGGGTCCACCCTTGATGGTCGTCGGTGCGATTTTTATGATTTACGCCTTTGGCGGGCAGTCTATGCCTGATATCATTGCCCATCAGGGTGCCAGCCTTGCCAAGGGGATGTCCCACTACTGGCTGGGGACCGAAGGGGTCTTCGGTGTTGCTCTGGGGGTTTCTACCAGCATGGTGTTCATGTTTGTACTGTTTGGCGCCTTGCTGGAAAAAGCCGGAGCCGGCAACTATTTTATCCGTACTTCATTCGCTGCATTGGGGCATTTTCGTGGTGGCCCGGCCAAAGCGGCGGTTGTTTCGTCGGGGATGACCGGCATCGTTTCTGGATCGTCCATTGCTAATGTTGTTACCACCGGCACCTTTACCATTCCGTTGATGAAAAAGGTCGGATTCAAACCGGAGAAAGCTGGTGCTATCGAGGTGGCCTGTTCAACCAACGGTCAGTTGATGCCGCCGGTGATGGGGGCGGCAGCCTTTCTGATGGTTGAATACGTCGGTATCAGCTACATTGAAGTCATCAAACACGCTTTTCTTCCGGCGATTATCTCTTATATTGCTTTGTTGTACATCGTCCATCTGGAGGCCTGTAAGATGGGTCTGGAAGGGATGAAGCGACCGGTGACAACAAGTTTTATGCAGAAGGTATTCTCTTTTGCTACCGTTATCGTGCTGTTACTGGTTATTGCTGCTACCACCTATTATGGTCTGGGTTGGATCAAGATTTTTGCTGGTGACGCCGCCTTTTGGATTGTTCTTGTGCTGTTGCTTGCGGCCTACCTGTTCCTGCTGTGGATTGCCTGCAAGGTGCCGGAACTGGAATTAACAACGGAAATTAAGGAGTTGCCGCCCCTCAAAGAGACCGCGCAGGCCGGTTATTATTTCCTGTTGCCGGTCGTAGTGCTGATGTGGTGTCTGGTGGTTGAGCGCTTGTCGCCGGCATTGTCGGCCTACTGGGCCACCATGCTGATGATCTTTATCCTGTTGACCCAGCGTCCGATCAAGGGGTTCTACCGCAAGGCAAAGGGAGCTGATTATGCGGTGATGACCGGCGCTACCGAACTGATTAACGGCCTGGTTGCCGGAGCCCGTAACATGATCGGCATCGGTGTCGCAACGGCGGCTGCCGGAATCGTGGTTGGTACAGTGACATTAACCGGCATTGGCCTGGTGATGACCGAGTTTGTTGAGTTCATTTCCGGCGGCAGTTTGATGCTGGTGCTGATTTTTACTGCAATTATCAGCCTGTTGTTGGGAATGGGCCTGCCGACCACCGCCAACTATATTGTCGTGTCGACCCTGATGGCTCCCGTTGTTGTTGAACTGGGTGCCGCTAATGGCTTGATCGTGCCATTGATAGCAGTGCATCTGTTTGTCTTTTATTTTGGTATTCTGGCCGATGACACCCCGCCGGTGGGCCTGGCGGCTTTTGCCGCCGCCGGTATCTCTGGTGGGGATCCTATCCGAACCGGCATCCAGGGCTTCACCTACGATATGCGTACGGCAATTCTTCCCTTTATGTTTATCTTCAATAATCAGTTACTGCTGATTGGCCTGACCGGCTGGTTTCATCTGCTCATTGTGATTGTGACAGCGCTAATCGGCATGCTGTGTTTTGCTTCGGCGACCCAGGGTTATATGCTTACCCGTAGCCGCAAATGGGAATCGGTAATTCTCCTGGTGATTGCCATCGGGCTGTTTCGCCCCGGCATTGTCTGGGATCGTTTATACCCACCCCTGATGGAAGAACCTCCTTCTGAGTTAGCCCTCTGGATCGGTGACATGGAGCCGGGCGAAGCATTGCGTTTGACCCTTCAAGGTGAACGTCTGAGCGGACGTGAATATGTCAAAGCGATTATGTTGACGGTCGGTGGAGAGCCAACCGGTGAAGAGCGTATGGCGGCCCTGGGCATCGAAACAATCGAAATCGACGGACGAATTTTTGTTGATATGGTGACCTTTGGCAGCCCGGCCGCGAGGGCGGGTATGACCTTCGACGAGGAGATTCTTAATTTTCAGGTGCCGACCGATCGTCCGCCTAAAGAGCTGATGTATATTCCGATTTTAGCTGCACTGGCAGGTGTGTGGACCCTTCAGTTCAGACGCAGAAAAAAGAAGTTGGCAGCTGGCTGAAAAGTGTCGGTTGCGGTATAGTCTGCGTCAATAACGTTTTATGAGGGACCTGCTATGCTCGGCAATACATAAAAAATCTGTCCATTGTTGAGTTTGGCAGTTTTATTTTTACAGTCTTCCAGGGAGGATATGTCGATGGAAGTAAGAATGCAGAACATCCTTGTTGCTCGCGATATGGGTAAAGATTCAGCCCGGGTCATCCGTTATGCGCTAGAGCTGGGTGCAAAGTTTCATGCCCAGATTCACGTGTTGCATGTTATGCCGACCGTTGATGCCTCGGTGATGAATATGGTCTCCCTGGCTATGGGAGCTGATAAGCTTGCAGAGTTTAACAAGCAGAATGAGAAGGAGCTGGCTGAACAGACCAGAAAGCAACTGCATGATATCATCGAAAAAGAACAGGAGCTGATGGAGGAGGACGTGGCCCATCCGGTTCAGGTCGAAGTCCATCACGGTGAGCCGGTACCGATGATTCTGACCATTGCGGATAAGCTGGATGCTGACCTGATTGTTATCGGCAGTCACAGTAAGGGGCGCCTGGAGTACGCCTTTCTTGGCAGTGTTGCCGAAAAAATTCTGCGTAAATCCCACCGTCCGGTGATGATTGTGCCACCAACCGCACTTAAAAAGAAAAGAAAAAAATAAGGAGAAAGATATGAACAGTATTACAGAACGCAGTGCAGCGGTTCTTTTCAAAGGGAATCCTGCCTCCTTGCTTGGTCCGGAAATCAAGGTGGGAGACAAGGCCCCCGATTTCCGCGTCGTAGATAACGGGTTGCAGCCGGTGACATTGGCAACGGACGCAGGGAAAATTCGCCTGATTGCCGTTGCCCCGTCACTGGATACTGCTCTTTGTGATACCATGACGCGGAAGTTCAATCAGGATGCTGCCGCCTTGCCCGATTCCGTTGTTGTTTACACCATTACTGTCGATCTGCCTTTTGCCCAGAAACGCTGGTGTGGCAATGCCGGTATCGATAAGGTCAAGACCCTGTCCGACTACCAGGAGCGCTCTTTCGGATTGAATTACGGGGTGCTGCTCAAGGATCTCAAGTTGCTTGCTCGCTCGGTTTTTGTCATTGACGCCGAAGACAATATCGCTTACGTCGAGCTGGTTCCGGAAGTTACCACCGAACCAGATTACACTGCGGCACTGACCGCAGTAAAAGCGTTGTTGTAGGTCCCTGTTTAAAACGCAAAAAAGCCCCCGAGATTTTTCTCGGGGGCTTTTTTGAAGCAGTGAATCGGTTCAGTAGATGCGCCGCGCTTTACTTGAAATTTTTGTTTCGCCACGTCCACGGTCAACAGGGTAGCGGAGGCTTTGAACCTGATCCTGCACGTCCTGCGGTGGAGCGGGGGTGAAACGGGAAACAATAAAGATCAGGGTGAAGTTGAGCAGCATACCGACTGTCCCGATTCCTTCAGGCGAAATGCCGAACCACCAGTTTTCTGGTGTGTTTGCCTGCGGATTGAACAGGGTAAAGTAGCCGATGTAGGCTGTGGTAAAGAGTATTCCCCCCAGCATGCCGGTAAACGCGCCATAGACATTGGTTCTTTTGCTGAAAATACCCATAATAATGGCCGGAAAAAATGAGGAAGCTGCCAGGCCGAAAGCAAATGCCACAACCTGGGCAACGTAGCCCAACGGAAAAATACCGAAAAGACCGGCTACGACGACGGCTCCTGCCGCAGCACAGCGCGCCCATAGTAGTTCCCCTTTTTCAGACATGCTCGGCATCAACATGCCCTTGATCAGGTCGTGCGAAATGGCTGAAGCAATCACCAGAAGCAGTCCCGCGGCTGTTGACATGGCCGCTGCCAATCCGCCCGCGGCAACCAGGGCGACAACCCAGTTCGGCAATCCGGCAATTTCCGGGTTGGCGAGAACGATGATGTCGCGGTCAATATAAACCTCATTGACGAAATCGGTCCGAGTATTTTTTACCGTTTGTTGGCCGAATGCACCCAGATGCCCGATCTGTTTGGGCTTGCCCACGATGGCATCGCCCGGGCCGTATTGGATGTGGCCATCTCCGTTTTTGTCTACCCAGGCGATGAGTCCCGTTTGCTCGGCGCTTTTGAACCATTCAGGGGCATCATCGTACCTCACTTCATGGATACTGGTGATAAAGTTGGTGCGGGCAAAGACAGCAACCGCGGGGGCGCTGGCATACAGCAGGACAATGAATATCAGCGCCCATCCCGCTGAAGCACGGGCGTCCCTGATTCGGGGAACGGTAAAAAAGCGGATGATGACATGAGGCAGGCCGGCAGTGCCCAGCATCAAGGCAATAACAACAAAGAGCATGTCAATTTTTGGACGTACGCCGGAAGTGTATTCAGCAAAACCAAGGTCGGTATGTAAATCATTCAATACGGCGAGCAGATGACGCCCCTGGGCACTGGAATCGCCCAGAATTGCAGCCCCCTCGGCGCTGACGCTGCTGCCGATGCCGAAGAAGGGAACCGGATTGCCGGTCATCATGATCGAAATGAAGATGGCCGGAATCATGTAGGCAATAATCAGGATGCAATATTGGGCAACCTGAGTGTAGGTGATCCCTTTCATGCCGCCGATAACAGCATAGAAAAAAACCACAAACATACCGATAACCACACCGGTATTGATCGGCACCTCAAGAAAGCGTGAAAAAACAATTCCAACACCGCGCATTTGTCCGGCAATGTAGGTAAAAGAGATCAGTATAGCGCAGAGGACAGCGAACAGCTTGGCAAATTGGGAGTAGTAACGATCACCGATAAATTCCGGAACAGTATAGCGTCCGTACTTGCGCAGGTAGGGTGCGACAAGCATGGCCAGCAGTACGTAGCCACCGGTCCAGCCCATCAGGTATACGGACCCGTCCCGACCCATGAAAGAGATAAGGCCGGCCATGGACAAAAAGGACGCGGCTGAAATCCAGTCGGCACCGGTTGCCATTCCGTTTAGAACCGGATGGAGCGACCTGTCGGCTGCATAGAAGTCGCTCGTTGATTTGCTGCGAGCGTGAATGGCAATCCCGATGTAGAGAACGAGCGTGACGGAAACCAGAATCCAGGTCCAGGCCAGTATGCTCATGGCTGGTCATCCTTTCGTAGCCTGGCGGACTTAGTCTTCATAGACATCATATTTCTGATCCAGTCGGTTCATCAGACGAACATAGATAAAAATGAGGATACAGAAGGTGAAAAGAGCGCCCTGATTAGCAAACCAGAACCCCAGGGGGAAGCCAAAGAGGTTGAAGCGGTCCAGGTATTCGACAAAAACAACGCCAAGCAGGCAGGAGACAGAAAACCAGATAGATAGCAAAATGAAGATATACTTCAGGGTCTCTTTCCAGTAATTGCGAAGCTGCTGTTCTCTGTCCATGGGACCTCGTACATTTCAGGGCAAAGAGAATGGGCGCATATCTCCATAAACCGACTTTAATCCTAATCCGACAAAGCCCGGTTGTAAAGAATCATTTGCAATATATACGCAAATATCCGACCTCATTGCTTGCTGTGAACATTGAATGAGCAAAGAAGACACCATCAGGGAGGGTAAATCAGCTGATCTGTTTTGAAAAATGTCGTTTGGTTGAATCCTGCAGTTTTGCGGCAACGCGAAAAGCCTCTTTGAGGAGATCCTGTTCATTTTTTGACAGCTCAAAGGGGTTGAGAAAGTGGGAAGGGAACTTGCCCTGTTCAATCAGTGTTATTTCATTACGCAGCCGTAGAAATGTGAAGGCCTCAAAGGCTGCCTTTATATGTTCTGCTGTTTCCGAGGTGAAGATTTTCAGTCGCACAAGCTCATCTATGCGCTCCGTCGTGGTGGTGGCATCGATCTGTTGCTCGAGCAGAAACATGCGAACGCAATCGACAATAAAAATACTGCCAGCTTCTTTGACCGACAAGGTTCCCTTGTGCTCTTTTTCGCGGCTGGTGGTAAAACGGCCGATCAGGCTTAAGGGAACCTTGTGTTTAAAGTCGAGCTCCATCATATGGTAGAGAAAAATCGGGTGTGCTTTGATGTGGCGATGAACAATATCGCGCAGATCCTGACACAGGGTGGCTTCTCCGGAGATCGGCATAAAATCGAAAAAAATCGATGAATAGCGAACCTTCTGCGGTTCCGGCACCTTGATCCAGTCAGCGATTCTTTTTTTCCATTCGTTCAGGCGCCCCCGCCAGATGGGGTTGTTGGCCATCACCTTGCCTTTGCAGCGTGGATAGCCAATTCGTGCCAGGGCAGCCACCAGCTTTTCGGTAAAGGGAGCAAAAAAGGCTTCCACCTCATCAATCTGACTGTCGGGAAAATTTTCATAGATCATGCCGTTGTCCTGATCCGGGCCAAGGAGCATTTCCTTGCGACCACCGCTACCCATGATGAAAAAGCAAAAGCGGATATCCGGCGGCGTAAGCCCCTGGCGTTTCACCTCAGCCATCACGATTTCATAGCAGCGTCGAATGATCTGGTGGTGGATGTAGGAGACGATCTCCATAGTTTCCACATGGCTGCGGGATTCTCCCATCAGCGCGCGGGCAACCTTGACGATTTCGGATCGGGCCACGATCAGATCTTCAATGGTACGTGCTTTGTTGATATTGCCGACCAGCAGCATCGATTTCTGGCTGCGGTACTTCATCAGATCCTGCAGGGTGACGATGCCGACGATGACATCGCGCTCAAGTATCGGAATATGTTTGGCCTTGTGGGCCATCATGAAGGTGGTGGCTTCGTACATGAAGGTCTCAGGACTCATGGTGTGGGGGTTGGGCGTCATGACTTCGCCGGCGGTGGCGGTTTTGCAGTTGACCAGTTGCCGGGCCAGAACCTTCGAAACCAGGTCACGCTCGGTGATGATTCCGGCGAGTTGACTTTCTTCATCGCACACCAGCACAGCTCCGATACCGTGAATGGTCATGCGCCGGGCAATTTCAGGGATTGGGGTGTCAAGAGAGCAGGTTTCCGCCGGGGATGACATGATCTCCGACAGGCGCTTCTTGAAGGGGTAAGCCTCGACCTGGGTCAGGGTGTTGCGCGCGTGCTCGTTGACCATATCCGAGTAAAGGTTGCGTACACGGGAGTAGACAGTTTTGTTGAAGTAGTCGGTAATGTGGGGATAGTCACCAGCGACTTGAGCCAGAACCTCGCCGGGAACAAGGTAACATTCTGTTTCCGTGACCGGTCGTGCTCCGGCGGTGTAGCCTTCATCGGTAAAGATCGGAGTGCTGCCGAAAAATGAACCTTCTTTGCGGAAATCAACAGTCATTTCAACTCCGCCCGGAGCCAGAACGACGATTTCCACCAGTCCTGATTTAATCACATAGAGATACCCTGTGGGCTCATCATGCTGGTTGAAAATGTGGATTTTCGCTGGAAACTTTTTAGTGGTGGCACTGTCGCTGATGCGCTCGAAAGCGGCGTCGGGTAGTTGGTCAAAGGGTTGGGTGTCGCGCAGCGATTGAGTAAGTCCCATAATTGTCGGCCCAGCGAATATGAATGTAGGAGATATACTGACATATTAATTTGAGTAGAAGCCTGTCCGCCTCGATATGGGACAATATCACAGATCGTTTCGAAAGTGGAAGAGGTGACAGTGTGGCGTTCGGACCTCAGGCGTCATTTTTCTTGCCGAACTGAAAAGGGTGGGCATAGCGGCTCAAAATAAAGTCAGCCATCAGTTTCGACCAGATAGTGACACCACCAACGGCGCTCCAATCCTGATAGGCGGTGAAAGGCCCGATTTCGATGCCGGTGGCAATGTAAAAAGGAACTCCGACAATAATCCAGACGGCAATGCCTCCGGCGATCAGATTTATCAACCCTGCGATCAGGGCGAACTTGGCCGGATTTTCCGGTGGCAGTCCGCGCTTGAGGGCGACTTCGGAATAATTTTTGTCAATCAGGATGCGTCTGGCTCGCCGTAGCCAGAAAAATGACAGGGGGAACAGGGCGAGAAACAAAAGCCAGGTGATCACGGTGGTGGCGTCAAAAATCAACTGCATGGATCCTCTCCATTATTGAATTAGGATGATGAGGCTGTCCGTTAGTGGTGCCAGACAGGTGTTTTACCTGACCGGGATCAAATTAACAACCCCGTATCGCTTGGTTCATTTCAAAAAAAACCCCGCCGGCAGTTGAGCCGACGGGGCATAGAATCAGATTTGCCGTAAGGGCAACATCAGGATACCCAGGTTAGTGGCCGCCGCCACCGGTGACCGCACTGGAGCCGCGCGGCGTGCGGACGTCCTCAACCATTGCCTGGATATGCTCAGGCGGCGGAGGAGTGATCTTGGTGACGATGTAGGCGGTCAGGAAGTTCAGACCGGCTCCAATAGCACCGAAGGCTTCCGGGGTGATGCCGAAGAAGGAGTTGGCACCACCGATCAGGCCCAGGTACTCGGTTCCGCGGATAAAGAAGATCCCTTTGTGGGCGAAAACGTAGAACAGGGTCACGGCGAGGCCGACACTCATGCCCCAGATGGCCCCGTATTTACACATGTTCTTATTAAAAATACCCATCATCAGCGCCGGGAAAATGGAGCAGGCGGCGATACCGAAGGCCAGGGCCACGGTACCGGCGGCGAAGCCGGGTGGGTTGAGACCAAGGTAGCCGGCAACGATAATGGCACCCGCCATGGAAACCTGGCCGACACGCAGTTCGGTCTTTTCAGTCATGTCGGGAATGAAAATCTTCTTCAGCAGGTCGTGGGAGATTGCTGAAGAGATGGCCAGCAGCAGACCGGCCGCGGTTGAGAGGGCTGCAGCAACACCACCGGCAGCTACCAGGGCGATAACCCAGTTGGGCAGCAACGCGATTTCCGGGTTGGCCAGAACAATGATATCGTTGTTAACCGAGAGTTCGTTGCCCTGCCAGCCGGCAGCCGCTACCCTGGCCTGGAAGGCTGGGTCAGTATTTCGGTCATTGTAGTACTGGATGCGGCCATCGTTGTTCTTGTCTTCCCAGGACAGCAGGCCGGTGACCTCCCAGCGTTTCATCCAGTCAGGGCGTTCTTCATAGATCAGACCACTGGTCGGGCTGACCATATCACCGCCACCCCAGACTTCGGTGTTGACGGTTGCGTGGAGGTTCAGGCGCGCCATAGCGGCAACGGCGGGGGCGGTGGTGTAAAGAATACCAATGAACACCAGAGCCCAGCCGGCGGACAGACGGGCATCCTTAACCGTGGGAACGGTAAAGAAGCGGATAATAACGTGAGGCAGACCGGCAGTACCGATCATCAGCGAGAAGGTGTACACAAACATGTTCAGCATGCTGCCGGGAACCTGGGTAGTGTATTCGCCGAAGCCGAGCTCGGTGACCACCTG
>SLDV01000154.1 GCA_007125165.1 Geobacteraceae bacterium
GTTCTGAGACTGTTGGGCTTCTGTCAGACTCGAGAGGATATGGATCCCATAGCCCTTTTCATCAGCCAGGTGGCCAATGGTTTGCAAGGTCATGGAAACACCGTTGAGGTCGGTGTAGGTATCCGTCAGCCATAGGATTTTTTTCGCTTTTGGCTCACTGACGTGGCCGAGACTGGTCACCAGGCTATTGATCAGTTGGCGATCACCGAACATGTGTTTGAAGGCCGAAAAAAATGGAACCGACAGAAAGATTCCCGGAATGCCTGACGAGAGACCGGCGATAATACGGATCAGATCCATCTCTTCGAGATTGGTGGTTAGGGATTCCAGCAGGGAGCGGAAGTACTGATCGGAAATATCGCTGAGGCAATCATAGAGCAACTCCAAGCGCGTATCAATGTCGTCCTGATCGAGGGTGCGGGTGGTCTCAATCAGGCGGACAATGCTCTGATAGATATGATTATTCTTCTGCGAGCGCATGCGATTCAAGCGCAGACGATCCTTGAAGCTGAGCTTTTCTTCAGAAAACAGAAAACGGGTCAGATCACTTAAGGTTGAATGAGCAAAAGCTGTACTTTTTTGCTGGGAGAAGTCGAAAGCAATTTTATATATAGCAAAGGTCAATCCCTGGAAGTTATTCTGCCGCCCCTGGGGCAACAATCGCCCCTGTTTGATCTGGTCGATAAATTCTGCCGGGGTTTTCGCCACCGCCCTGGTGCTGGTTTTGCCTATAAAAAAACCGGCATGATCATCGGAGCCGCCGGTCAAACCTTTCTTCCAAGGGGTCTCTCCCCAAGGAGCAATACCATGCTTACTCTCCAACCTGACCATGTCATCGGCAGTCAACTGTGACAGCACCAGCGACAGGGAGTCGTTGTGCAGGGGACTGCGGCTGCCGTTGCGCCCTTCGAAGTTGTTGAACAACAGCAGCAGTTTTTCCAGATGATCCAGGGTCAGGCGATCATTAACGGCATAGGTGGCATGGGCGACAACACAAGCCAGATCCTGCTGCCGCAGATAATCCCGCAATTCGTAGATATTTTTCCGCAATTCCTGGATACGGGCGAACTGCTCGCGATCAAGACCGTAGATCAGCAGATGAATCTTACAGCCATCCTCGGGGAAATAGGTGGTTGATTCCACGCCGGTAAAACAGCGATCGGGGTATTTTTCCACCAGTTCGAGGGAGCCTTTGATGCGATTGTGGTCAGTAATGGTGACAAAATCCATCCTCCGTTGCCGGGCAAGGCTGTAGATGGTCTCCGGTTCGGTGTAGGATTCGGAAGCGCCGAGACGCTGCAAAAACCACTCGGACGGGTGATTGGAATATTTCGAATGAACATGTAAATCGGCCAGTGCCATACTTAATTACTCTCCTTGTTGTTTTTTCCCAATTCTCCAAGTAATCGTTAGCTTTGGATGAGAAAAACATAAGATTTCAATTCAGTCTCATTTCTCTAGCAACCAATTTATAGCCGCTCATCAATTTCTAACCGGGAACTCGTTTTGATTTAACCGAACGGTCCTAACTTCCGATTATCGCAATTTTCTCAATTGCTGTTCGCCGGGCAGGGTCATTGATGCTCGTTATTGATATCTGTCGACAATTAACAATTCAAATTTTCAACAAATTTAAAGGAGATGAGTCCAATGATCAGACACCTGCAAAAACACGCGACAAATTTAACCCTGCTGCTGTTTACCGTATTTTTGTTGATGGTGCTCAATGCTGGTGCAGCATCAGCTATGGATCCACGCTTTACTGATAGTGATGGCGACCTGGTAGCAGACATTCCCACCGACCCGAAGCAGTGGGTTGATCCCGCAACCCTGGTATTCGCTTATACGCCGGTTGAAGATCCAGCAGTTTACGTGGAGGTTTGGCGGGAATTCCTCGATCATATGGCCAAGGTGACGGGGAAGCGGGTACAGTTCTTCCCGGTTCAGTCCAACGCTGCTCAGCTCGAAGCCATGCGGGCCGGTCGTCTTCATGTCGCCGGTTTTAACACTGGTGGTAATCCCCTTGCGGTTGCCTGCGCCGGTTATCGCCCTTTTACTATGATGGCACGGGCTGACAACAGCTTCGGTTATGAGATGGAGATCATCACCTATCCGGGATCCGGGATCACCAGCCTGCCCGAGCTCAAAGGCCGTACCCTGGCATTTACGTCCGAAACATCCAATTCCGGCTTCAAGGCACCACAGGCTCTGCTTGAGGCTGAGTTCGGTCTGGCGGTCGACCGTGATTACAAACCGGCTTTTTCCGGTGGCCACGATAACTCCATCCTTGGTGTCGCCAATAAGGATTATGACGCTGCTGCAATCGCGAACTCGGTGCTGACTCGTATGGAAGCCCGGGGGGTGGTCAGTCGTAATGATCTGGTAACCATTTACAAGTCGGGAACATTTCCGACAACCAGCTATGGTGTTGTCTACAACCTCCATCCTGACCTGCAGAAAAAAATTCAGGAAGCCTTCTTCACCTTCGATTGGACGGGAACCGGCCTGGAAAAGGAGTTCAGCCCCCAGGGTGAAACCCAGTTTATTCCCATTACTTTCAAGGAACACTGGGCGGTGATTCGTCAGATCGATCAAGCGATGGGCGTGCAGTATACCTGTAATTAAGCTTCAACCAGGTTAGGTAGTAGCGAAGGCAGACGGTACTGGGGGCCGTCTGCCTTGTGTTTGAAAGGAATCACAGGATGTTGCGAATCGAACAACTGACAAAAATATATAAAACCGGAGATCGGGCCTTGACCGAGGTCGGTTTTACCGTTCCTAAAGGACAGGTCGTTGGACTTATCGGTCCGTCCGGCGCCGGCAAGTCGACTCTGATCCGTTGTGTCAACCGTTTGGTGGAACCAAGCTCGGGGCAGATTTTTCTCAATGATCTTGAGGTGACCGATCTAGGAACTTTCGAGTTGCGGCGGGCGCGCCGGCGGATCGGGATGATTTTTCAGGAATACGCGCTGGTCGAGCGCTTGACGGTGATGGAGAATGTGCTGTCCGGCCGTCTGGGTTACGTCCCCTTCTGGCGCAGTTTCAGTCGCCGTTTTCCCGCAGAGGATATCGCCAAAGCATACCGGCTATTGGATCGGGTCGGGCTGTCGGACCATGTCGACAAACGTGCCGATGCACTGTCGGGCGGACAGCGTCAACGTGTCGGGATTGCCCGGGCTCTGGAGCAGGATCCGGAGCTGTTGCTGGTGGACGAGCCAACTGCCAGTCTTGATCCCAAAACCAGTCGTCAGATCATGCGGCTGATCGTTGAAATATGTCGCGAAAATGAGCTCCCTGCTATCATCAATATTCATGATGTTGTCCTGGCGCAGCAATTTGCCGATCGCATCATCGGTTTGCAGGCGGGCCGACTGGTATTTGACGGACCCCCGGCACATTTGACGGAAGCCGCCCTGACCAGTATTTATGGTGAAGAGGACTGGGCTGCCATGCGCAAAGGCGCGGCGGAGGACGCCCTGGCCGAAGAGGAAATGGAGCGGGAAGCCAGAAAGTTGATGCGCGCGGTATGAGTGTTGCCAATCTGCAGACATTTCCCAGCACATGGAAAAAACCGCCGCAGATGATCAAGTCACGACGCTGGCGCATTATCCTGATGATCGGTGCTGTTTGCTACCTGACTTTAGCCCTTGGTTCGGTGGAAATCAACTGGACTCGGGTAATTGACGGCATCGAGCGCGGTCAGCGTTTTATTCAGGGGTTTTTGGAACCGGATTTTACTACTCGCTGGCGCGACATCCGGTCCGGTCTGATCGAAAGTCTGACCATGACCTTTACCTCCACCGTGGTCGGAGTACTGATTTCGGTACCTATCGGGATCGGCGCGGCTCGTAATCTGGCCCCACCCTGGCTATACCTGATCTGTCGCAGTATCATCGCCGCCAGCCGTGCCCTGCAGGAAATTATCGTCGCCATTTTCTTTGTGGCACTGTTTGGCTTTGGCGCTTTCGCCGGATTTCTTACGTTAAGTTTTGCGACCATCGGCTTCATCGGCAAGCTGCTGGCCGAAGACATCGAAGATATTGACGAATCCCAGGCTGAAGCGATTCGTGCTACCGGCGCCTCGTGGCGTCAGTTGATCAACTACGGGATTCAGCCGCAGGTGATGCCGCGTCTGATCGGATTGTCCCTGTATCGCCTCGATATCAACTTTCGCGAGTCGGCCGTGATCGGTATTGTCGGTGCCGGTGGAATCGGTGCGGCACTAAGTACATCCCTTTCCCGCTATGAGTACGACAGTGCCGGAGCCATTCTGCTCATCATTATTGCTATTGTGATGACGGCGGAGTATCTGTCCGGGCATCTGCGGAGGCTGGTCAAATGAGCTCTCAAGACACGACGACAACAGTCCCGGTGTGGCAGCATCGAATGCCGAAAACACGGTTGGCTCTGTGGTTTTTCTGGCTGCTGATCGTCGCCACCTTTGTTTATTGCTGGAATCTGATGACGGCACAAACCATGTGGGTGTTTGTCTATGATGCACCAACGGCCGCCGCCGATCTGATGAGTCGTGCCTGGCCTCCGCGCTTCAGCTATATGGAACGGTTGTGGAAACCTTTGTGGGACACCATCAATATCGCCACTTTGGGTACCTTGATCGGCATTATGATGGCCGTTCCCCTGGCCTTTTTAGCTGCCGCCAACACCACACCGTCACGCCTGCTGTTACGCCCGCTTGCACTATTTTGTATCGTTACCAGCCGTTCCATCAATTCGCTGATCTGGGCGATGTTGCTGGTATCGATTCTTGGTCCGGGGATCCTGGCAGGAATTTTGGCCATTGCCCTGCGCTCTGTCGGCTTTATCGGTAAACTGCTGTATGAGGCCATCGAAGAAACCGACATCAGCCAGGTCGAAGCGATAACCGCCACCGGCGCTTCAAAAGGGCAGATACTTAATTACGGCATTGTTCCCCAGGTGTTGCCGGCCTTCTTTGGTATCAGTGTTTTTCGCTGGGATATCAATATCCGTGAAAGCGCCATACTGGGGCTGGTCGGTGCCGGCGGCATCGGTGCTCGTTTACAGGCCAGTCTCAATATGCTGGCATGGCCTCAGGTAACCTTGATTGTTCTGGTGATTCTGGCCACGGTGGTAGTCAGTGAGTGGGTCTCAGCACGGGTACGTCATGCCATTATCTAGAACAATTAAACAGCCGCCACGGCTGATCCTGTTTGACCTTGACCACACCCTGCTGGCAGCCGACACCAACAGCCTGTGGCTTGGCTTTCTCGCTGATCATGGGTACCTTGATAAAGAACGGATCAATCGTGAGCAGCAACGCTGGTATGCCGACTATGTCAATGGTTGCCTGGATTTTGCAGCCTATATGAGGTTTCAACTACAGCCGTTATGTGGCATTCCTCAACAGGCACTGATGACGTTGCGGGAGCTATTCAGTGAAAAAAAACTGGCACCACATATTGCTCCCGGAGCCATTGACCTGGTCAGGGCGCATCATGATCAGGGGCACATCTGTGCCGTCGTGACGGCGACCCACCATTTTCTGGCCGAACCGGTGGCAAAACTGGTCAATATCAAACATCTGATTGCTAGCGAAGCGCAACTGGTCAACGGCTCTTTTACCGGATATCCAGGAAAGATGCTCTGCTTTGGTGAGGGCAAAATCATTGCGGTTGAACAATGGCTGGAACGGGCTGGAGTGGAGTCTAACCTTCTTGATGGCGCATCTTTTTACAGTGATTCCAGCAATGATTTACCGTTGCTGGAGCGCGTTGCCAACCCCGTTGCCGTTGATCCGGATGAACGCTTAAAAACCATTGCGATGCAGCGTGACTGGCCGATGATCAGCCTGCGGCATAAACCAGAGATCACCCTTGATTAATTGATTGATGATATCTGTTCAGCACCTTGGCCTTTAAATCCCATCGCGGTGAAAACCTTGAAACCTTACGCGGAAGGGTCAAATTCAAAACCGTGGCATGAGATTTTTTGACCAAAAAGAGGTTATGATTTTGATCTTACCGCGTCATCCTTGCCTTTGAATTTTACCGCGTTAAAAATGCCCTTGGAATTTAAATTTCCGCTCCATACTGAACAGATTCCGTTTAACAAAGGAACCAACATGTATCACAGAGAACTTGAGGTTGCGATCGAGGTTATGCGTCAGGCGGCGCAAATGACTGAGCA
>SLDV01000098.1 GCA_007125165.1 Geobacteraceae bacterium
CATTAATGCGTGCCGTGATTGTGCTGGTATTCTTCTCTCTCCTGCTGCCAGGTTGTGATGCTGCGCCACCAGAAGATTCAGTCAGCGTAAACGCCCAACGAGTCAACATTATTGCTGACACACTTACACCGGTCGACCTGATTGAAACCTTCACTCTTCCGGCTCGCATTCAGGCTCGGGATGATCTTGTTCTGTCTTCAGAGATTTCCGGTAAGGTTGTAGCGGCCCATGTTGGCGAAGGGATGCGCGTGACCAGGGGACAACAATTGCTGGAAATCGACTCAGCATTGGCGCGCGCCCAACTGGAACGGGAAAAACAGAATGTTGCGGCACTGACACGCCGCTGGGAACGCTTCCAGCGGCTGTCAAAGGAGGGGTTGGTCAGTCGTCAGGAGTTGGATGATATTGATAACGCACTGACAGCGGCGCGAGCGGTGCTGGAACAGGCCGGAATTCAATATGACAAGAGCATAATAGAATCTCCCATTGATGGAATTGTTGATCGTCGTTATGTGGATCCGGGTGAATATGTGGATCCGGGCAGACCCCTGCTGCACCTGGTAACTGTTGATCAGTTGGAAGTCATTGCTGATGTTCCAGAGAAAGACGTTGTGTTTTTACACCCCGGACAAGAAGTAACTATTGTTTCTGCCGTCATCCAGGGTGATGAGGATGAGTCGATGACAGCTATTATTGAACATATCGCTTTTGTTGCCGATGAAGCCTCTCGTACCTATCGCACCAGGATGGTGATTGATCAGCCGATTTCAACACTGCGTCCAGGAATGATAGTGAGAGCGACATTTGTCAGACGGGAGCATCAGCAGGTTCTGGTTGCGCCATTGTTCACCATACTTGATCGGCGTGGTACCAAGGTTGCTTACGTTGTTGAAGATGGTTATGCCCGTGAGGTAGAAGTGACGACGGGGAGTTCTGTCGGCCGGCAACTGGTTATCAGAAGTGGTCTCGAGGCCGGACAGCGTCTGGTTGTCAAGGGGCAGCAACTATTGATTGACGGGGCAGCGGTCAGCGAAGGGGATGCCCGCTAATGCTGCTGACGGATGCCGCTGTCGATCGCCGCAGCACAATTTTTTCTCTGATGCTGATAATCCTGATTGCCGGAATGTACAGTTATATAGTCCTGCCGCGCGAATCAACACCAGATGTAACGGTCCCCTATGTGCTGGTTGTGACACCTTATGAAGGGGTAGCACCGGTAGACATCGAAAGCCTGATTACGCACCCCATCGAACGAAAACTCAAAGGACTAAAAGACGTCGAAAAAATACGTTCGGTCAGCGCTGAAGGGTCATCCATGATCATCATCGAATTTATTCCCGATGTTGATATTGATCTGGCCCTGCAATGGGTTCGCGAGAAAGTTGATCAGGCTAAAGGTGACCTGCCGAGAAACCTTGAAAACGATCCGATGATTCAGGAGATCAATCTTTCAGAGTTCCCTATTCTTATGGTTTCAGTGTCGGGGATTGCCGATGAAACTGTTCTGAAAAAAGTTGGCGAAGAGTTGCAGGACTGGATTCAGACCATTCCCGGTGTACTTGATGTCGTACTCAGTGGTGGCCGGGAACGACAGATCCGAGTTGAATTTGATCCCGATCGCATGTTCGCATATCAGATATCTCTGGCCGAAGTTGTCCGCGCGGTTCAGCGTGAAAATGTCAACATACCCGGCGGCAGCATTGATATTGGTGAAGCGAAATATCTGTTGCGAATTCCCGGTGAATTTGCCGATCCGCATGAAATTGACAATCTGGTCCTCACGCGACGTGATGGCCGCATCATCTATTTCAAAGATGTTGCAGATGTTGTCGATGCCTTTGAAGATCGCAGCAGCTATTCACGACTCAACGGCGACCAGAGCGTTACCCTGGCCATCAAAAAACGTTCCGGTGCCAATATTATCAATGTTGCCGATCGGGTTTTTGCTCTGCTCGGCGAAGCAACGTCGATGCTGCCCCCGGGGGTTGAGCTGGCAGTCACTTTCAACCAGTCAGACGATATTCGAAAGATGGTTCGTGATCTTGAGAACAATATTATTACCGGTCTGATTCTGGTCATTAGTGTTCTGTTTTTGTTTCTGGGCCTGCGCAACTCATTTTTTGTTGCTCTTGCCATCCCCTTTACCATGCTGATTGCCTTTTCAGTGCTTTACTTGCTGAACATCACGCTGAATATGGTTGTTCTGTTCAGTTTGATTCTCGCTCTGGGGATGCTTGTCGACAATGCCATTGTTATCGTTGAGAATGTCTATCGACACATGCAGGGAGGAACTGTCGGTGAACAGGCTGCGAAGATTGCCGTCACCGAGGTGGGGTGGCCGGTAATTACTTCAACTGTAACCACTCTTTGCGCCTTTTTCCCCTTGCTCTTCTGGCCGGGCATTATGGGGGAGTTTATGGCTTTTTTGCCGAAAACCCTGATCATCACTTTACTGGCATCTTTGTTTGTTGCACTGGTTATTAACCCAACCGTCTGTGCTCACATGATGACCGTTCATCCCGACCGGCGGATTAACGACAAGAAGATCCCTCTGATTTTAAAGATTTATGCCTGGTCTCTTGAGTATGCTTTGCGGCATCGCCTTCTGGTTGTTTTATGTGCCATCGTCACACTGGTCGGCATAACAACCCTGTATATAATTTTTGATCATGGGGTTGAGCTGTTTCCAGAGACGGAGCCTAATCGGGCCTTTATTGAAATTGAGGCACCGGTTGGCACCAGTCTTGATACGACAGATATTCTTGCACAGGCTGTTGAGGCTATTTCCATGGCAGAACCCGACATCCGTTTTGTGATTACCGATGTGGGTACCACAGAAAGTGCTGATGGTGGGGGCGGCAGCATACTCTCCAATCTGAGCAAAATATCACTGGAGTTTGTCGACCGGCATGACCGTCATGAGCACGCTACTGCTGTTCTGGATCGGATTCGACAGGCTGTTGCCCCGATTCCGGGGGCCCATTTTACCGTTGAGCGACAAAAGGAAGGGCCTCCAACGGGGCCGCCGGTCAATATCGAAGTCAGTGGAGATGATATTGACGTTATTGAACGACTGGTCAGTGAAATCCGTGACAGAATCAAGACCGTCCCCGGCCTGGTTGATCTTCAGGACGATCTGACACGGGCACAGCCTGAAATCAGGATTGTTGTGGATCGCGAAAGGGCCAGTCTTTTACAACTGTCAACATCGGAAATATCGGAAATGGCCAAGGCGGCGATCAGCGGCACCAAACTTGGAGTATTCAGGGAAGGGGAGGATGAGTACGATATTGTTGCCCGCTTTCCACCGTCACGGCGCAATAATATGGCTGATATTGAAAACCTTCTGATCCCGACCGAGAATGGTCTGCCGATTCCCCTTTCTTCGGTTGCACACATAGAAACAGGAGTTGGTTTCGGCTCGATTCGTCATCTTGATTTAAAACGTGTCGCCACCCTGTCGGCGGACACTTACGATCGCAACAGCAACGCGGTGTTGATGGATGTTCAGGAGCGCCTCGCAGATTTGACATTGCCGGGAGGTTATCTGATTACTTATTCAGGCGAGCAGGAAGAACAGAACAAAGCTACTGCCTTTCTGACCAAAGCCTTTGTCGGCGCCGTTCTTTTGATTATGCTGGTTCTGGTAACACAGTTCAATTCGGTGCTGCAGGCATTGATCGTCATGACGACGGTTGTTTTATCTTTGACCGGAGTTTTTCTTAGCCTGTTAATCACTGCCAAACCCTTTGGGATTATCATGACTGGTATTGGTGCAATTTCTCTGGCAGGTGTTGTTGTCAACAATGCCATTGTTCTGATCGATTACACTAATCAACTTGTGCGTTCAGGAATGGATGTGTTTGCTGCGGTCATGCGTGCCGGCATGGTTCGTTTTCGGCCAGTACTGCTGACTGCAGCGACAACGATACTTGGTTTATTACCGATGGCCCTGGGCGTCAGTTTCGATTTTCATACTTTTGGCTGGGAGATAGGTGGCGAATCATCGGAATGGTGGGGGCCGATGGCAGCCGCGGTTATTTTCGGTCTGGCTTTTGCGACCCTGTTGACCCTGATTGTGGTACCGGTTCTGTATTCTCTGGCCGATTCCCTGCGTAATCGCTTCTGGTCAACGAAAAATGTTTAAATCCACTAAAAACCTTCTAGCCACCAGACACCAAGAACTCCAAGAAGATCAGGTAAACTGTTTTCCTCTATCCGTTTTTTTGTCTCTCGTGGTGCCCTTGGAGCCTTGGTGGCTGATTGATTTTGCCGTTTAAAGGTTTTTCCCTTGACGCTCTAAATGATCTTTGCTAGAAAATCGTTCTTCCTGCGATGGGGCGTCGCCAAGCGGTAAGGCACCGGATTTTGATTCCGGCATTCCCAGGTTCGAATCCTGGCGCCCCAGCCATTTTCTCAATTCAAAACAATTTCATCAGCCAGGATTCGAAACGCAGCGAACGCTGACTTAATGTCAGAAGAGCGGCCGGTTGATTAATCTTTGCTTTTGCAGTAAATTTTCGGGGCTAACTTGTTTCCGATTAAATAACTGTATAGTGTCCGTGCGGAGTTGCCGAATGGACACTATACAGTGAGGTATTTACTGATGGCCGATGCACTGTCACGCCCTGTCACTGAATCTTTTGTGTTCTGGAATCCACTCGCCGATACGGTTCTTTCCATTAATGATGATGAACAGTACGTTCTACCGGACATCCCTCTGCCTATACGCTCAACAGATGCGCCACAAAATCCATCTGATAAGCCCTCTGAACGCATTATAGGTGAAGGAATCTATGATTATCTTTGTGCGCATCCGGACACAGAGATGGCTCCGCTGTATGCCGACATTTTACGCCACGCCTACCCGTTTTTAATTTCCGATATCGGTTCACAGCTGTTGCTGCTTGATCTGCGCCCTGATGACCTGAAGGCACTGCAGGGCAAGATAGCGCTGTTAAAAATACTTCTGTATCTGGACAGCGACAATTTCGGTCTGCAGCACAAGCTGGGAGTTGCCTGTTTCAATCTGGCAGTACATCCGCAATCTACGGTAGACATACCCGATCAATTGCGCTCAGCACGAGAGTGGCTTGAAAGGGCCCGCCGATCTTGCCCGGAAGACACAGGCAATCTTAATTACATCGGCCAGGTCTGTTATCTGGCCGGCAGTTATCATCAGGCTAAACTTTACTGGCAAAACGCTCTAAGTAAGATGAGCAGTCAGGACGATCAAAGTCAATTGCAACAACGGCTGGAATTATTGAAACAGGGGGTTGTTCCGGTTGAACCCCTGCAAAACCAGCTCAAACAGATGGCGCAGGCACGCAGGTTCTTTTTCTCCGGTGAAGTTGAGCGGGCTTATCATATCGTGGAGAATCTGGTTCGTCAGGGTGAGTTAATGCGTGAATTGCCCAGTGCTGATCTTTGTTACTTCATCGGTATTTGTCGTGAAAAAATGAATGATAAAGCTGGTGCCTATGAAGCTTTGATGATGGCAGTAGGTCTTGATGACAACCACGACCAGGCGCTGGCCGCACTGAAACGCGTCACGGTTGCGCCGCAAGAGAGGACATAATGGGTTCGTTCACTTTCGCTGATACTCTGTTGACATTGGTTGTTCTGTTGATAACATTTGCCATTCTGTATATGGTTGAACGAACACGAAAAAAAACACGCCGAAAAAAAGAACAAATGGATATTCCGGCGGGGAAAAAACACTCCGACAATTAACAACGTGGCCTCATGCCACATGAATTCCTGACGGGAGGAACAACGATGAACCCACTTGCGGTGGAACTGAACGAGCTGATTCAAAAGAATAACCCCCATACCCTGGAGATGCTGTCGGACCTTGGAAAGAACCTGTTCTTTCCCAAGGGCATCTTAAGCCAGTCGGCCGAAGCCAAGGATAAAGCGCACAAATTCAACGCGACCATTGGTACTGCAACGGAAAAAGGCGGACCCATGTATCTGCAGTGCTTTCAGGATAAATTGAAAGATTTTGATCCAAAAGATATTTATCCCTACGCTCCACCAGCGGGTAAGCCGGAACTGCGTAAACTTTGGCGGGAAAAGATGTTACGAGAAAATCCCAGTCAGCAGGACAAAGAATTCAGCCTGCCGATTGTCACCAACGCCCTGACTCATGGCCTCTCTATTGTTGCGGATATGTTCATGGATGCCGGTGACCACGTGGTTCTTCCTGATATGATGTGGGGGAACTATAATCTGACCTTTGTCACGCGCCGTGGCGCCGTGGTAAAAAAGTACAAAACATTCACCGATGAGGGCGGCTTCAACATTGATGCATTCAAAACCTGTCTGCAGCAATCAGCAGCAGAAAAGGGCAAGGCCATTGTTCTGCTGAACTTTCCCAATAACCCGAGCGGCTATACACCCACTGTTGCAGAAGGAGATGCCCTGGTTGCTGCCATTATGGACGTTGCCGAATCCGGTTGTAACCTTGTTGTGGTAACAGATGATGCCTACTTTGGTCTTTTTTACGAAGACTCCCTGAAAGAATCTTTGTTCGGCAAACTGGCCAACCAGCATCCACGTCTACTCAGCATCAAACTTGATGGTGCAACCAAAGAAGAGTTTGTCTGGGGTTTTCGTACCGGTTTTATTACCTATGCAGACGGCAAGTCCAAGGAGACCAGCGACGTCCTGACAGCCCTTGAGAAAAAGACCCTTGGAATTATTCGCGCGACGATTTCCAATTGTCCCCATCCGTCTCAGACTTTTGTTATCAGTGCCTTACAGTCTCCTGACTTTGATAAGCAGAAGCAGGAAAAGTTTGAGATCATGCAGGGACGGGCGCTTAAGGTGAAGGAGGTACTTGCAAGCCAGAAATATACTCAATCCTGGAATTTCTATCCGTTCAATTCCGGCTACTTCATGTGCCTTGAGCTTAAAAGAGTTGATGCAGAAAAACTGCGACTGCATCTGCTCGATAAATACGGCGTCGGAACGATATCGATCGGGAGCAAAGATCTTCGGATCGCTTTTTCCTGTATTGAAGAAGAAGACATGCAGGAGTTGTTTGATCTGATCCATCAGGCGGAGCAGGATCTGGCTTAACAACTGAGTTTCGGCGTTTTCATTTCTGTGATGATCTTCATATAACAAAAGGGCTGCAACTGATTGCGGCCTTTTTGTTTTACGGTAACTGTTCGGCACCTTATGGCGGGGACTGATTTATCCGAATCTGGATAATTGCTTCACTTAAACTCTTGACTCGGGCTTATAAGATATTACCATTCCGGCATGATATTGACCAGAAACCCGCTTTTTTTCTGGATGCTCGCTAAAACCACTCGGGGATGACGTCTTTTAATAACATAGTGAATAGTTGCACTTTACGACTTGTGATTGCAGTCTGTTCAATGGAATCGCTATGGAGATCACCCAGCTGATAGATAAACTGCATCAACAGATTCCGGTATTTTCGGAGTTAATGAAAGCTTTGCGGGCCAGCGAGGTGACTGCCTGGCTGGTTGGCGGCTGTGTGCGTGATCTATTGCTGGGGAGACAATGCAGCGATATTGATGTTGTCAGTGTGGAAGACCCGAGTGATTGGGCCCGTTCCTGGGCAAAGGGCAGGGGGCACTGGTTCTGGCTTGATCAACAGCGGCGCCAGAGCAGGATACTTTTGCCGCAAGGGATTTCCTTTGATTTTGCCCCATTGCGCGCATCTGTTATTGAAGCAGACCTGTCGGCCCGTGACTTCACCATCAATGCTATGGCTGTGCCGACAGGGGAACCCGGCAAACTGCTTGACCCTTTAAATGGCATCACTGATCTGCACAATTGCTGTTTGAAGGTCTGCTCTGATGATACTTTTTCAGATGACCCGTTGCGAATCCTCAAAGGCGCAAGGCATGCTGCTGTTTTGAACTTCACTTTTGAAAAAAACAGCCTTAATGCCATGGCCGATCATGCCTCTTTGATAACTGTCGTTGCGGCAGAACGTGTGCGAGATGAGCTTTTTTTGATGTTGAATGTCAGGGATAGTTATAATGCGTTGCAACCTTTGTTCCAGACCGGTGTACTTAGCGCTCTTTTCGGCTCACCTGCTCAGGAATGGGTGCCTCAGCGCCACAGAAAATATCATCAATACATTTATGATCGGAGTGAAGATTTATGCCAACGCCATCAAACACCGGTTACTGCTGCCTTGCTGAAACACCAAAAACTTTTTCTGCTTGCAGTACTGTTGTGGGCTTATGCACCGGCTCGCTATCAGTCAAATTATCGTAAATTGCGCTTGAGCAGGGAACAGCAACGAGTATTAAGGGCTTTACGGTGTGAAATTGCCGAAGAATGGTTTGCAAAAACCGATCAATTGACAACAGAGCGACTTCTGGCCCTGGCGGTTGAGCAATTAAATCCCTGCGGCCTTCAGCGATTGTTTTACTGGGGATGGTGTGCAGGGAGAATCTCGGAGGAGCAGATTATTGCCTTGCTGGAAGCCTACTGGTCACTGGAAAAAGAGGGCCGCATACCACATCTGCTTGATGGCCACGTGATGGCGCAGTTTGTCGACAAGCACAAAATCGCAACATACCAGCATCAGATCAAATTAGAAGAACTCGAGGGAAAGATTGATGGCCCGAAAGGGGCTTTGAACTGGATGAAAACGCATTTACCAATTGACAAAATCTAAAGTGAATCTCTATAGTTGCTATGTTATGCGGGAATAACTCAGTTGGTAGAGTATCAGCTTCCCAAGCTGAGAGTCGCGGGTTCGAATCCCGTTTCCCGCTCCAATAAAAACAAGGGCTTAGGCTGATCCGGCTTAGGCCCTTGCGTCTTAATGAAGGAACTTCCCATGGGTGTTTGCCGTGAACCTGTTGACGGTGCCAGTGTTGATCTTGACGGCGAGCTAGACTGGTCACCTTTTGCTGCTCCTGCCCTCGTGGGGACTTCACTGCGTTTTGTGTCCGGAGATCCTCAAGGTAATCGTTATCGGGTTCGTTACTATCGTGACCAGGAACAGCACCTTAAGGCCCGAGTCTGGTTTGGGCCGGAAACTGAAGGGCCCCCTGGTTATGCCCATGGCGGCGCGGTAGCTGCGGTACTTGATGAAGTGTTAGGGCTTTCGGCATGGGCCGCCGGATATCCGATTGTGGTCGCCAACCTCAATGTAAGTTTTCGCAACCTCTTGCCATTAAAGACAGTTGTTACAGCTCACAGCGAAATTGTTTCGGTTGATGGCAGAAAAGTGACGGTGAAGGGTTGCGTGCGCAGCGGTACAATAATTTATGCCGAGGCGGAATGCCTGTGCATTGTTATCCGTAATCAAAAAAAATAACGTCGGCGCTGAGATAATTGGGCGCAGGAGACAGCCCGACCTCCCTGCGCCGGGGGGATTCAACTGTTCGAATAAAGGTCCCAATAGTCACGACGCGGGCTGTGCATGCTGACAGCTCACACAAACAAACGCCGACTTTTCAGAAGATTCGGCTACCGCCTCTGTGAAGCGATCTTTTACCTGGCTGGATGTTTTGTCGCCTTTACTCTCTGTACTGATAATATTGTTATGACCACAACTGACACAAACAAAGGCGGATTTTCCAGCTGATTCTTTAAAGGCTTTATCAATGTGATTGGTCATATCCTTTCTCCTTTCTTAACAGCAAGTTTTCAGTTTAAGCACTCAGGCGCTCACCCTGATAGGTATGCTTTTAAACTGAAAAGTCCATGTATCCATATTAACATATTTTTGTGCTTTATACAGGACAGACAGGCCCTTTAGTCTCTCCATCGATTTTAGAGGAGTACGTATGTCAAATGAGACCGAGAAGAAATGTGTCACGGCGTTAACGGCTAACGGGTTCAGAGTTTTTTGCGTTGAAAATCGTGAACAGGCGCGCGAACTTTTTTTTGAACAGATTTATCCAGAGATTAAGGCCGATGTGGTTTCATGGGCGGATTCCATGACCATGGAAGCAACAGGAGTGCTTGACGAGTTGTTGGGGGATACTCGTATATCGCTAATAAAAACCTTTGATTCGGATGCGCCACCTGGTGACATTGTGGAGCGACGACGTCAAGCACTGCTTGTAGATCTGTTTTTGACAGGGTCCAATGCTGTGACCCGGTGCGGCAAACTCGTGAATCTCGATATGATCGGTAACCGTATCGGAGCGATTTCTTTTGGCCCTAAGAAAGTTGTTCTTTTTATTGGGAGGAATAAGATCGTCAAGAATCTTGATGGTGCTATCAATCGCATTAAAAATCATGCGGCACCCTTGAATGCGCGGCGGCACAACCTCAAAACACCCTGTGCCGTCAGTGGTCGGTGCCATGATTGTGATTCGCCACAACGAATCTGCAATACCTGGTCCATCATTGACAAGTGTTTTCCAGCAGGACGGATCAGCATCATACTGATCAGGGAGGAACTGGGCCTTTGACCTCCTGGTGGTGCGGAGTTTATAGTGAGAAAAAAACCCGTCATGCCGGAGGGGGGGTGGCATGACGGGTTTAGAGAAGCTTTACAGCTCCCCCTTGACTAATATTTAAACTCTTCAGCAATCCATTGGCAATAAGAATTTTGTTTTAAACTGCCAATGAGAATAGATCGCGCCTAAACTATATAGAATGAATAACAATAGTATCAATATTGAAGGTGTCTACGTTTATCCGACCTTGTTTTTTTGTTGCGTTACGTGCTATCCAATCAGGCGCATCATAGTTAATCAATGATGGCTCAATTCATAAAAAATCGTTTAAAGTTCCATATTCATCTTCATATATGAGCAAGGAGTTAAGTATGCAGACAAAAATTATTCTTCCGGAAGATCGTATTCCGCGTAAGTGGTATAACATTATTCCCGATATGCCGGGACCGCTCGCGCCGGTTATCCATCCAGGCACCATGCAGCCGGTTTCTCCTGATGATTTGCTGCCACTGTTTCCTATGCCTTTGATTGAGCAGGAGGTGTCGTCGCAGCGCTGGATAGATATTCCGCAGGAGGTTCTCGATATTTATCAACTCTGGAGACCGGCACCTATGTATCGTGCCCATCGTCTGGAAAAAGCCCTCGGCACACCGGCAAAAATATATTACAAGTACGAAGGTGGGTCGCCGGCCGGCTCGCACAAACCGAACAGTGCTGTGCCACAGGCTTATTACAACATGATTTCCGGTACCAGGCGCATAGCGACTGAAACAGGTGCCGGTCAATGGGGATCTTCCATTTCACTTGCCTGCCAGATGTTTGGTCTTGAATGTACCGTCTATATGGTTAAGGTTTCTTTTAATCAGAAGCCTTATCGCAAGAGTATGATGGAGCTTTGGGGTGCTAATGTCATTCCTTCCCCTTCGAATCAGACGAATTCCGGTCGATCAATCCTGGCGCAGAATCCGGACAGCAACGGTTCTCTGGGTATCGCCATCAGTGAAGCAGTAGAAGATGCTGCCACTCGTGAAGACACCCGCTACGCCCTGGGAAGTGTTCTGAACCATGTATGTCTGCATCAGACAATTATCGGTTTAGAGTCTAAGGCACAGATGGAGATGGTCGGTGATTATCCGGACGTGGTCATCGGTTGTCATGGTGGTGGTTCTAATTTTGCCGGAATAGCGTTTCCCTTTATTGCCGACAAGGCAGCGGGCAAACAGGTGCGAGTGGTAGCACTGGAACCGGCAAGTTGCCCGACTCTGACCAGAGGCATCTACGCATTTGATTATGGTGACACGGCTAAAATGGCACCAGTTTCCAAAATGTACACTCTTGGCCACGATTTCATGCCCCCGGGGATTCACGCCGGCGGTCTGCGCTATCACGGAGCATCACCATTGGTGTCACAACTGGTTAACGCTGGCATCGTTGAAGCCAAAGCGGTTCATCAATTAGCTTGTTTTGAAGCAGCAGTACAGTTTGCCCGCTGTGAAGGAATTATTCCTGCACCGGAATCAAGCCATGCTATCCGTGGCGCGATTGATGAAGCCTTGCAGGCCAAAGAGGAAGGACAAGAAAAGACCATTCTATTTAACCTCTCCGGCCATGGCCATGTAGATATGACTGCATATGATGATTACCTCGCCGGCAAACTGAACGATTATGAATATCCGGAAGAAGAGATCAGGGAGTCATTGTCACATCTGCCCAAGGTTGGCTAGAATGGGAGAGCGTGGTTGTCGACCGGCACAACTGGAGTGATGCAGATGACCAGATAAAGGACTATGGAAAAAAAGAGCGTTCCAATGGAAAAGATCATTAAAATTAACTGCCCTTATTGCAGAGCTGAAACACATTGGCAGAACAATCCGTCGCGCCCTTTTTGCTCGGAACGCTGTCGAATGATCGATCTCGGGCGGTGGGATAATGAAGAATACACCGTGGCCGGCGAAAAGGCGCAGGAACCGACGGACGATTCGGGTGAGGCACCTTTTTCATAATTTGAGGAGAAATCATGTACCATCTATCCATAATAACCAGCTTTGCTGCCGCTCATAATTTGCTGCATTATCAGGGTGACTGCGAAAATCTCCACGGTCATAACTGGAAGGTTGAAGTAACGGTCAGTGCCGAAAGTCTTGATAAGTCGGGGCTCGGCATCGATTTCAAAATTCTGAAAAAACATACGCGTGAAGTCATGAATTATCTTGATCACAAATACCTCAATGATCTCGAGGCTTTTAAAGATATCAGCCCATCTTCGGAACAGATTGCCCGGTTTATTTTTGAGCAATTGGAAAAGTCGTTGCAGGAATATGAGGTGACCATTCAGAAGGTGACGGTGTGGGAATCGGATAACGCGTATGCCGCATATACCCTCAGCTGACCTGATCGAGATTTTTTCCTCGTTGCAAGGGGAGGGGGAGCTATTAGGCCGGCGCCAGGTTTTTATCCGCTTTGCCGGTTGTAACCTGGACTGTGACTATTGTGACACCAGTTTTTTAAGCAGAAGGTTGTGTCTGGTGGAGGAAAATTCAGGGTCTGGTGCGTTGGTCGAATATGAGAACCCGGTGACCTTGCATCGGGTTGTGCTTCTGCTGAAGCGCTGGTTGACAGAATATCCCAACGCTCACCACTCCATCAGTATCACCGGCGGTGAGCCGTTACTGCATGCCGAACTGCTTGAGCTCTGGCTGCCTCATCTGCGGCAGCTCCTGCCGATCTCTCTGGAAACCAATGGCACCTTACCAGCAGCACTGCGACTGATTATCGATCATCTCGATTATGTCGCCATGGATGTCAAGCTGCCATCAGTGACAGGCCAGGGAACAGACTGGCAGGCGCATGCAGATTTTCTCGCGGTTGCTACACAGGCACAGTGCTCGGTTAAAATGATTGTTGATGAAAGCACCACCGACGCCGAATTGATCAGGGCGACGAAACTGGTTAATGATGTATCCTCATCAATACCTGTCATTCTCCAACCGGTCACCCGCCACCACAAGGTGGCGGTCCCGGTTCCCCGCCTGCTGGCCTTGCAGGCGTTAGCTGCTGAGATTCATCCTGAGACACTTGTGATACCGCAAACTCATATATTCATGGGTGTTATGTAGCTTATCCTCGAAAACACCTAACCTGTTTCACGGGGTCGTTATGCTCATAGAAAACATGACCACGACTGAATTTTCAGCCGGACTAAAAAAGACCCGGACGGTTATTGTTCCTATTGGTTCTACTGAACAACATGGTATTCATTTGCCGCTGGATACCGATACCATTCAGGCGGTCGATATTGCCCAGGCTGCTTCTGAGCAGCGCGTACTCTTTGTCGCCCCTCCAGTTCATTACGGCGTTTGTCGATCAACAGCTCAACATCCCGGCACGATCGGTATTCGTACTTTGACGCTTAAACTGTTGATTATGGATATTGTGAGCTCACTGTACGCTCAGGGTTTTCGCCATATAGTTTTGCTCAGTGGCCACGCAGGAACCACTCACATGGCGACTCTTGTCGACGCTGGTGAAGAGTTGCTGGGTTTATACTCTGATATATTTATCGCGGTAATCAAGGAATATGACCTTGCTGTTTCTGCCGGAAAGGGTTTACTGGAAACACCTGGTGACTCGCATGCCGGCGAAATTGAAACCTCACGTCTGCTTCATTCTCACCCCGATCTGGTGAAGGGCACTTCGCCGGCAGAATATCCATCGTTTCCGCAGGGGATTCTGGTACGCGACAAGCAGAAATACTGGCCGGGCGGGGTCTGGGGCGACCCGACCAAGGCCAGCCGCACCAAAGGGAAATTGCTGCAACAGCGCATGGCGGATAAACTCTGTGAGATGATTGCTGAACTGGAAAGAATGGAGACATAGTATCTGCCTATCTGGAAAGGCAGTAAATCCTTTCACCACCCGTTTACTGCGCTCACTTGAGGAACGGGGGACACAGAGAAAATCTGAATTTTAAGAATTTCTCTGTGTCTCTTGTGGCTCTGTGGTAAGGTCCAGGAAATAAAACATACCTGTTAGTCAGCGATGGCCGAACTTCTCCATCAGCTTGTCGGCGACCAGCGTCGGTACGAATTTACTGATATCGCCCTTGAGCCGTCCCACCTCCTTGACGATGGAGGAGCTCAGATAGGCGCACTCCGGGGAGGTCATCATGAAAAGAGTTTCAACTTGCGGGCAAACCGTACGGTTCATCTGAGCCAGTTGAAACTCAAACTCAAAGTCGGTGACGGCCCTCAACCCGCGTAAAATAACTCGGGCTTCTTTTCTGACCACATAGTCAACCAGCAACCCTGAGAAGGTTTCGACCAGAATGCGCGGGTTGCTTGCGATCAACCGGTTGATCATATCGATTCGTTCTTCAACGGAAAAAAGAGCGCTTTTTTCATTGTTGTTGGCGACAGCCACAACAACTGTATCGAAGATATCCAGTCCGCGACTGATGATATCCATATGCCCATTGGTCATTGGGTCGAATGAGCCGGGATAGATGGCAATATGTCTATTCATGAAGTTTCCTCTGACAACCCTAGTAGATGAACTGCCGTTGAACCATAACAACGACTGGCAAGCAAGGTTATCATGCCTTGCAATTGTGGTTTGACACCCTTTACCGTTTCGGCGCAGATTATTCCACCATCGGCTAAAAGATTCAAGGATTCGATCCTGGTAATGACTTGATCGATCAACCCGGCGTGGTATGGTGGGTCAAGCAGGATCAGGTCAAAAGGTGCATACCGGCACGCTTTGCTCAGACAGGCGGGAAGCTCGCCCGGGATTAATATCGCCCGCTCGTCAAACCCGCATGCTGAGATGTTTTCCTTTATCAATTTGATGGCATAGGGGTTTTGTTCTATCATCACTGCTGTTGCCGCGCCACGGCTTAGGGCTTCGAGGGACTGGGCACCCGTGCCGGCAAAGAGCTCAAGCACGTTAAGACCACCAAGGCCGCCAAAGCGACTGACCAGCATACTGAACAGGGCTTCACGGACGCGATCAGGGGTCGGTCGAATCTGTGTGCCGTCGAAGCTGGCCAGTTTTTTACCCCGGACTGACCCGGCGATAATACGCATGGCTGTTGATAACTCCTGATCCATGAGAACGGGCAATAAATCTTTTCACCACCCGTTCATGTATTTCTCTGTGACCCTGTGGTGAATGTTTCTTAAGCCCGAATACATAGTGTGAGAAAATAATATCCGATTGACTTTTACCAATCGCACCGGCTTAGGGCAAGGTGAAACTTTTTTTCATTTTTAATCTCTGCTGTTGTGACTTAAATTGTCTCACTTGTTTTGTATCCTGCAGATGACTATTCATTTCCAGGGGAGAATCCTTATGCACGAACAGTATTTAGCTGAGTATGCCGCCACAAGTGAAACCAGCCGGGGGCGCAAATATGCAGAAGCCTACAAGGATGATCGCTTGCCCTTTGAGCGTGACCGCGACCGGATCATCCATTGTGCGGCCTTCCGCCGGCTTGAATATAAAACCCAGGTGTTTGTTAACCACGAGGGGGACTATTACCGCACGCGCTTGACCCACTCGTTGGAAGTGGCTCAGATTGCCCGTGGAATTGCCCGCAAGCTAAGATTGAATGAAGATCTGGTAGAGGCCCTGGCTCTTTCACACGATCTTGGGCATACCCCTTTTGGCCATACCGGCGAGCATGTTCTTGACCGATTGATGAAGGACCATGGTGGCTTTGAACACAATCAGCAGTCGTTACGCATTGTTGAGGTTCTCGAGCAACGATATCCTGATTTTGATGGTCTGAACTTAAGCTATGAAACACGAGAGGGGATTATCAAGCACACAACATCATATGACAGTGCTGGCATTGCTGCAGTACAACCTTATTGTCCAAAAGAACAACCGACACTAGAAGCACAGATTATCGATCTGGCCGATGAAATTGCCTATAACAATCATGATATCGATGATGGGCTCAAAGCCGGATATGTCAGTCTGAATGATCTGACTGCCGTAGATATCTGGCAAAGGACATGGACTGATATCGGTCAGCGCTTTCCTGCTATTAGCGAAAAAAGGCAGATACTTCAGACCGTCAGTCACCTGATTGGTGAGTTGATTCAGGATTTGGTGTCAACTACGTCGGAGAATCTGGATAAATACGCCATCAAGACCCTGGTAGATGTTCGTCGCCACGATGGGAAACTGGTGATGTTCAGCAATGACATGAATGAACGTAACAGGCAACTCAAGGCTTTTCTTTTTAAAAAACTCTATCGCCACCACAAAGTAGAGAGAATGCGTGTCAAGGCGGAGCGTTTTCTGACTATTCTGTTTGAAAATTACATCGAAAATCCAAGCTTGTTGCCGGAGAAACACCAACGCAGGTACGAGCAACATGGTAGGGAGCGGGTCATCTGCGATTATATTGCCAGTATGACAGATCGCTATGCCCAGGATGAATATAAAAAGCTTTATGAACCATTTGAGCGCGCCTGAACCTGGTCATTCGCGGTGATTAAAATCTATCTGCAGAGGTGTTTCTATCGGTAGATCGAGTGATCTGGCCTGATTGATTCCGTCTGCAAAATACAGTTGCCCGTAGCGACCGTAGTGTTGAACTCGCCGCGCTACAGAAACTGCGTGCTCTGACCCATCGGTAATAAACCAGGCCGCGTGACGGTTTGCGTTAAAAGGATTGCGCGTAACGATGAAGCCTGCGCTCTCAGTGGTGCTGGTTGTTTCATCCTTGTCCCTGGCGAGGAATTCTTTCAGGTGTAAATCCATTTCAACATTTGGAATCAATCTGTCATCGACGCCAAAAATCAACAGGTCATGACGGGACAGCTCATCACTGGTTGCCCGCTCGGCAGCAATGACCGGAGTTCTGTTCTGGCGCAACCCGGCCAGAAGCGTTTGCCGTGCCGCAATCGGCGGAAGCAATCTGTTGGCAACAACCGCCTTGAGGTTTTTGCTGCCGCGAATAGAAGCTACGGTGGAAGGGATTTCAGCCGGGTCCATCAGGCGGAACAGGTCAACATCGGGATCTACGGAAATACGCTCAGGCCGCCAGGGAGTAAAAATAGAAAATTCGTGTTTGTCTGAATGCAGATCAATTGTCTCGTTATGTTGCTGTTGATCTTTGTTGAGTCGTATCTTGACGTGCAGTTGATAAGGTGGCGTCAACTGTTGCAATGTCCCCCGAGTCAGCCAGCCTGTATCTGTTTGCTGCACTGTCACAAGATCAAGACCTATTTGCGGATCGTCTGTTCTGCTGAGCCACTGCTGGAAAAAGGGCGCCATATCTCTACCGGTATTTGCGCTGAATCGCTCTGAGAAATGGTTCCAGCCAATGTGTGTAAACATATTTTCAGTGGTAATTTCACGCAAGGTTTGCCAGAAGATATCATCTCCCACTTCACGGCGCAGCATGTGGAAAATCATCATTGCTTTTCCATAACCAATGGCCTGACCCGGTCTGTCGCTTCGATACATGAATTGCTGTACTGCAAACCGATTGGCAGAATTGGTTAAATTGGCGTAGGTCATTAAATGGTTCAGACGATAACTGCGAGCATCATCTTCACCACTGTGTTCCTGATATAAATGATCAGCTACATAAGTAGTTAGTCCTTCTGACCAGTTTCCCTGACGGAAATCCACCCAAACCCCGTTTCCCCACCAGGAGTGGGCAATTTCGTGACCGAGGCTGGTGGTTACTATAAAGGGCAGGCGGATAACAGTACTACCAAGCAGTGTCCATCCGGGCAAACCAAAGCCAGTCGGAAAAAAGTTTTCGACAACCGCGAAGTGAGGGAAGGGGTAAGGTCCGAACAGCCTTTCATAGAGGTCGAGATAATAACGTGATTTTTTCAGGTAGGTCAGAGCCAGTTCCGCTGAATCCTGATAAAAGTAGGCGAAAATCGGCACTGAGCCGGTGATGTCTTCAAAGACCTGGTAGGGTCCGGCCGACAACGTCAGCCCGCGGACTGGATAATCGATCTCCCACGCTGATATAGAATAGGTGCCATCATGGTAGCGATATAAACGTTTTCCGGAGGTAATCGCTTCTGTATGGCCGGGTGCGCTGACGCGAATGTTATAGTGAACGTTTTCTGCATTAATTTGTGGATACCAGGCGACCCCTGCTGAAAGATAGGTGCCTTCAGGACTGATGGTCGCTGAAACACCGAATCCCGGATTTTCCGTGTGCACCGGCGTTGTCGGCACAGGATCATGGAAGACGGCAGAATACTTTATCTGAATCGGATTGTTGTTTTTTAAGGATATGACTAAAAGACCATTGCTGAACTGATAATTAAGATCTGTGCTGTCCTGACGTATGGAATAAATTGTTGCTGTCGACGCCAGTCGGAGTTGCAACTGCCGGTCTTTAACTGTCTTGAGATCGATTGAAACCGTTGCTTCAAGTTGGTGTTGAGCCGGCTGCAGTTGCAGATCGAGGTGGTATCCAATAGCGGCGTACGCAATCGATACACCAGTGTATGAAGAAAAAAGTAAAATAAGCAGTAAAACTTTTTTTATCATCATATTCCTTCTACTTCATAACGGACGCCAGTATTCTAACATAAATTCAAGGTGGATTTTGGGATGAGTTGCGTTTGAGGTGCTGTTGATGCCATTCACGCATGGCAAAAAGTTCACCATAGGTAAGATGGGGGCGCAGATTGCGTGTGGCTTGTTCCCGGTAATAGCGCAATTCAGGATAACGCTGACAGAAAATATTCAACTCCTCAAGAGCCTGATCATCGACCGGAATCAGCTTTAACTGTTCGATGGCGAACATGATCTTTTTCAACGCACGTCCAAGGATCGTGCCGGATGTGACAATGGTTCCGGCTATTACGCCGGCAAAAATACTGGCACCCCAAGGCTGAGCCATACCGATAGCTAGCAGCAGAATTGTTGCTGCGGCAGTGCCAAAAATGGTGATGGCTATCGCAACCAGATCGGAAAAAAGCAGGGATTCACGAGTTGATGTTGCTAGAACGATGGCAACCACCAGACTCAAGGAAATCAGCACCAGAATAGATCGACCACTGAGAAAATCGCCGAAGTAAAGCAGTAACAGCAGCACGATATGGATTCCGTCGGAGATACAGGAGCGGATCATCAGTCTATTACGCTGCTGCTTAAGATCGACCATAGCCGCAGCCAGGTCTTTGCTGGTTGGCGGCTCGTGGGTCAGGTCAAAGTGGTACATGATTATAACCGGATAAAGGTTGACGGAGGCACTACGTGCTTTTCATCATTCCTGTTTCAGGGCAAGAATGCAACCCCTCGCGACATCTTTAAGGCAGAGGGGCTGCATTTGCGTGAATTGTTTTCATTGGGGAAGGTTCACTACTTTTTCAAGGTATTTGCTAATCTCAGGTTCCACGGCGTTGGCGTAGTGAAATTCTTTGCCCTGGTAATTTTTTAAAACAACATCGGCACCAAGGGATTGCAGGTAATCAGGTAGTAGAGGAATTTTGCCACCACCGCCAGGAGCGTCGATAACGTAAGCCGGTACGGCCATACCACTGGTGTGGCCGCGCAGGGCCTTGATGATGTCCAGCCCTTCTTCCACTGTGGTGCGGAAGTGATCGGTTCCCTGTACCATGTCGGCCTGATAAATGTAGTAGGGGCGGACGCGGATCTGCAACAGTTTATGCATCAGCTGTTTCATCACCTGAGGGTCATCATTTACCCCACGCAGTAAAACACACTGGTTGCCCAAAGGGATACCAGTGTTGGCCAGGCGTTCACAGGCCTTGGCAGACTGACTGGTAATCTCATCGGGATGGTTGAAATGGGTATTCAAGTACAGGGGATGATGCTTGCGCAGCACGCGGATCAGCCCTGAGGTAATGCGCATCGGCAGCACCACCGGTACGCGGGTGCCGATACGAATGATTTCAATATGGGGGATGGCACGTAAGCGCGTCAGGATATCATCAAGTTTCTCATCACTGAGGAGCAGGGGGTCGCCACCGGAAACGATGACATCACGAATTTCCGGATGGTCAGCGATGTAGTCAATGCCGGCACTGATGGTGCTGCTGTTAATCTGCATATCGGCACCACCAACCTTGCGTTTGCGGGTACAGAAACGGCAGTACATGGCACATTCGGAACAGATCAGAAACAACACCCGGTCAGGGTAACGGTGAACCAGGTTGGGTACCGGACTCTGGTTTTCCTCTTCGAGAGGGTCATCAACACAGATACTGTCGTGACATTCGCGCTCATCCGGAACCGCCTGATTCCAAATGGGATCGCCGACGTATTTGATCAGGTCGCGGTAATAGGGGGTTACGCGCATCGGGTACTTTGCCGCTACGGCATTGAGAGGGGCCGGATCAATGCCGTAGGCCCGGGTGAGTTTCTGTGGGTCAGTAATGCTTGCCTGTAACTGTTTTTGCCAGATTTCCATATTATTCACCTAGAACCCAAGAAACGTTTGACATAGGTAATGCGGTCATCACCGGGGCGGTAAAAGTCCCGAATCCGCGCCTCTTCCTGGTAGCCACCCTGCTCGTAAAAGCGGCGGGTGCGCTGATAAAATTCCTGTGATGAAGTTTCCAGGCAGAGCATCCGCGCTCCACGCGCCTGTAAGCGCTTTTCAGTTTCTTCCATCAGTTGTCGCCCAAATCCTTTGCCGTGGAGTTTCGGATCAGTGGCGACCCAATAAAGATCATAGTTTCCTTGCGTCAAGGGGACCGCTCCGAATAAGACATAGCCGGCAATCTGATCAGCAACTTCGGCAACAATTACTTCATAGTCTTGTTGGTCCGGGTTATTCAGAACACTGTCAAGCAGTTCCAGCGCACAATCAACTTCTGCGCTGGTAAAGGCATTGCACCCAACCAGAATCCGTTCGAGTTGCGGTCGGTCACTGTTACGTAAATCACGCATGAGCATCTCCTTTGCGGACCAGAGCCATGTTGAGAATGCGCTGGATCAGGGCAGGGTAGTCATGTCCGCCGGCCTGGGCGGCACGGGCAAATCCGGCATCGGGGCAAATATCCGGGTTGGCGTTGATTTCCAGAATGTAAGGGGTGTCTCCCTCAAGGCGCACATCAACCCGAGCATAATCGCGACAGCCGAACAAGCGACAGGCCTTGATAGCGATCTGTTCAATTTTTTTACGCAGTTTCTCGTCAACAACCGCCGGACAAAGTGGTGTTGTGCCTCGGTAATCTGCTGATGCTGTTTCCCATTTACCGGCGTAGCTCACTACCGGAACCTTGAGATCTTTCGCAAAAACAATCTCGGCCAAGGGCAGAACCCCGGTGGGGGGATTGCCAAGGACAGCAATATTGAATTCTCGCCCGGAAATAAAACGCTCGACCAGGGCATCCTGACAGTAACGATCATGAATGTAGCGGATACGCTTTTTTAAGGTTGCTTCGTTATTGACAATACTGTCAGGGCCGATGCTTAAGGAGGCATCTTCACTGCAGGGCTTGACCATCAACGGATAGCTGATGGTCCGTTTCGGCAGAGGTCCATTGATTTTAGCGCAAAAATATTCAGGTGTCGGTAGACCATGCCGAACCAGAATATCCTTGGTCAGGGCCTTGTTCTGAGTCAGAGCCAGACAGAGGGCAGGGGATCCGGTGTAGGGAATGTCAAGCAGCTCGTAGAGAGCGGCAACGTGCATCTCTTTGGCGCTGTCACCCCGGTACCCTTCGCATAGATTGAAAATCACCGCCGGGCGCAACAACTGCAGTTTGCCGATAAAGGAAACGACCTCTGCTCCCAGCGGGATCAGGGCCGGCAGGTGACCTAAACGCCGCAAGGTGGCAGCAACGGCTTGGGCCTCTGTCTCGGCTCCAGCTTCAGATATACGATCCTGCTGTTCTCCGCGGATAGGTGTTGCGGCAGCAAGGTTATAGCAGACAGCGACTTTCATCTTTGAACTCCTGAACAAGATTGTAGCGTTGTGATGCAATATCAACCACCTGCAGGATCATCTCGGTATAGGATAATCCGGCCGCTCGCGCTGCTTTGGGAAAGCAACTGTTCTGTTCGGGCCGGGGGAGAATACCCGGCAGTGGGTTCAGTTCGATAACATGGGGGCGTCCAAGGGCATCCAGACGCACATCAACACGGCACCAGTCGCGACAACCAAGAGCATGAAAGGCCCGGCGACACAAATGTTCGATCTGTTGCTGGAGGAAAGGTTCGAGTTGTGCGGGGCAGTCAAAAATCTGCAGGGGGGTTTCTTCCGTGTCCCAAACCCATTTAGCTTCATAGGAATAGATCGGATTGCAGCCTGCCGGCAAACTGGCAAAGTTGATTTCGACAATTGGGAGAACCCTGATGTCAGTACCATTGCCCATCAGGGCGACTGTGAATTCACGACCGGGGAGGAATTCTTCAATAATCGCTTTCTGGGCATAGGTGGTCGTGATCCATTCAAGCTGACGGACAAGTTCCTTGCGATTATGAACCAGGGCATTGTTGGTTACCCCTTTGCTTGAACCTTCCAGGCAAGGTTTGACCATCAAGGGGTAGCGCAGGTTGCGTGGAATCTCGACGGGAGTTGCCACAATCCAGAAGCGTGGGCTGGGTACCCGGTGCTGTTTCAGGATTTCTTTGGTGCGCTGTTTGTCCAGACACAAACCCAGAGTGACAGGGTCACTGCCACTATAGGGGATCTGCAGCATATCAAGAAGGGCCGGGATCTGCGCTTCACGACTGGCACCATGCAGACCCTCGGCGATATTGAACACCAGGTCGGGCTTCAGCCGGCGCAGTTTTTCAAAAGCATCCAGATCGGCATTGATCAGGGTGACCTGATGGCGTGTCGACATAGCAGCTTCAACTGCCGCAATGGTGTCAAAATCGTCCCATTCGGCATAGATGTCGTTGGCAGGTTCAGCGGGAGGTTGCGAGGGAGGTTCGTCGTCGTTGACGGACTCCTCGCGCAGATTAAAGACAAGCGCAACGTTCATTGATAACCCCTTTTAGATAGCCTGAAAAAACAGAACCAAACAAATAAAACAACAGCTTTTGCAGTTCGGGTGCCTGGCGGCAATGGCTATAAAAAGGGGTCACTTTTTATGCTTGGGTCGTTACGCACTCCCGAACATGAATGCTGCTATATCCAGCATATACGCTCATGTACAGGATTCGTCAATAGAAAAAATACGCGCCCCTAATGAAAAAATTAACCCTTGTAATTTAGATATGTTAGGGGTCGGTATCGGGAAGGACCATCATCCCTTCGGGAGAAGAATCCGCGGGTTTTCAGGGTGTTTGCGATAGAGCAGAAAGGTACGACCCAAAACCTGGGCGACGGTGGAAGAAGTTGCCTGTGCCAGTTGAACAGCGATCTCGCGGCGATCACTTAAGCAGCCTTCCTGCAGTTTCACTTTAATCAGTTCATGACTGGCTAACGCTTCATCGGCGGTGGCAACCACAGGATCAGTCAATTCATCTTTGCCGATCATCACAACAGCATGCAGATGGTGCCCCAATCCGCGTAAATATCTCGCTTGTTTGCCTGTCAATTTCATTCTGTAAGTCTTTCGTTGTTTATGGTTATAAAAATGTACCTGCCAGCCAGTAGAGGAACATCCCGACCAGCACGGTGCCGCCGAGACTACGGGTTTTTACGGCAAAGATCAATGTCGGAATAGCAACCAGAAATTCCAGCTTGCCAAATGTTACAGTCGCGCTTGCTGTGTCGATGAAAAGTATCGGTGCCAATAATGCACTGAGTACGGCCACCGGGACAAATCCAAGCCAGTCGATCAACCCTTGCGGCATCTTTTTATGGGACAGATAGAGCAAGGGTATGGCACGGGGCAGGTAAGTTACCAACCCCATGCCGATAAACAGAAATAGATAGTCATTAACGCTCATCTGTTTTTAAGGCATTTGTTGTGAAGAAGATAACCACAGGTTGCGGCACAGACTGCGGCGCCGACAATATAGGAATCTCCCGGAATAAATTTCGCCCAGAGCACTGCGCTAACCGCAGCAATGATCGCGGTGATAACATGAAGTCGATTGTGAAACTGGTACACCAGCAGGCAGATAAACATACCGATCAGCGCATAGTCGATACCATAAGCATCGGCTGGGACAAACTGGCCTGCCAGTACACCGCTGACGGTTGCTGAAATCCAGACACAGTTGGCCAGATGATTGACGATCAAAGCCTGAAAACCTGTCCATTTTCCGGCACGAAAACGCGCCATATTGACGGCAAAGCTTTCATCGGTAATACCATAGGAAAATAACGCCAAAAAAGAGCGTCTGACACCATGAAAATAAACGGCCAGGGCGGAACTCATCAGTACGTGCCGCAAATTAACAATAAAGGTGGTGCCGATGATAGCAACCAGAGAACTTCCGGCGGTCATCATGGCAACACAGATGAATTGCGCACTGCCGGCAAAGACCAGTATCGACATCAAGGACATGGCCCACCAGGGAATACCTGCCTGTCCAGCCAGCACACCCAGAGCAAGGCCAACAGGAAAATACCCTAGACAGATCGGCCAGGCGGCAAGAACAGCGCCCCTCACATCGGATGAAACAAGAGGTTTATGATTCATGTGTAGTTGTTCTAGTCTGCCGCCTCAGTCCGTTGCAGCCATGGCTTCGTACAGATTGACCGTGTGATTTTTGATGCGCCGCATGGCAACAGCCATATCACTGAAGGTCAAGGCCGGCAGAGCGTTGCAGGAACCTGCCTTCATGCGCTCGAGATGGGCTTTGCGAACTTCGTCAGCAAGGTCGTTCAAACGACTGGCCTGTGCACGAAATTCTTTTACATCAACCGCAGGTTCGTTGTGAAAAATCTTGCAGGCGAGGTTATAGAAGGCGAAGAGTTCATGATGGAAATGGTGTAGATCCTTCCAGGCGTCCGCACTGTAATCAAGATCATTTTTTTCCAGGCGGCGCATATAGGAACACAGGGAAAGAGCGTAATCGGCAATAGATTCCAACTCGTCAGCCGCACGCACGTAGGCGTAAGCCCGATCAGATTGCTCTTTGGTGGATTTGCCCCCCTGCATCAAAGAGACGGTAAAGGTCGTGATTTCGTGCTGGATGATATCGGTTTCATCCTCAATTGCTTTCACCTTACGGTAAAATTTTTCATGCCCCTTCAGGTCACGTTGCAGAAAACTGCCGGCATGACGCAGAGCTTTATGAACACGCCCCTGCATCTTTTTAAGTTCTTCAAATACCATGCTGACACCAAGAGCTACAGGCATTGAACCGGGTGTACCGATATATCTGAAGGAGCCTTTGGGCCCGCCCTCCTTTTCCGGAACTATTTTGATGACCAGTTTGGCCAGCAGCCCAAGAAAGGGTAAGACAATCAAGGTGGCAGTGATATTGAACATACTGTGTGCAAAAGCAATGTGGGCAGCAATATAAGGGCGGTCACCGACTTCATTGGCAAAATTAGCAGTACCCGGAACCAGTGTTTCAACCAGGGCAACAAAGGGCGCGAAAATCATCACGAGGATACAGACACCAACAATATTAAAAAGACTGTGGGCCATCGCTGTACGTCGGGCCGCAACATTTCCACCAATGGCCGACAGTTGGGCGGTAATAGTGGTACCAATATTCTCTCCCATAACCAGAGCAACAGCAGTATGAAAAGGAATAGCCCCGGTAACGGCGAGAGCAATGGTGATGCCGAGCATGGCAGAACTGCTCTGTACTGCCATCGTGAGCAGGCAGCCAATGAGAACGCATCCGAGAATACTGATCAGTGACTGGGCATCTAGTATGACCATCAGATTCATGAAGCGCTCATCACTGCGCAACGGCCTGAACGCGTCACTCATGATTTCGAGACCGAAGAAAATCAGTCCCAGCGCAACAAGAACCCTGGCAGTTGCAGTGATTCTTTCGTTCTTCGAAAACAGCATAGGGAAAATGCCGAGGCCGACCAGCAGCAATCCGTATTTTCCGATTTTAATAGCCAGGATCCAGCCGGTGATGGTGGTACCGATGTTGGCTCCCAGAATAAATCCGATGGCCTGGGTCAACTGCATCAGTCCGGCATTAACCAGACCGACTATCATCACTGTAGATATGGTCGATGACTGGACAAATGCCGTCACTGAGATACCGACAAGTACAGCCAGGAATCGGTTACTGGTAAGGGATGATATAACTTTGCGAATAACACCGCCGGACAGCATCTGTAAGCTGTCCGAAAGAAACTTCATGCCAAGGATAAAGACACCCAGACCGCCGATAGCGGTGTAGGCCATTGTGAAGGGATCAATCATAGGTTTTGTTCAGCTCGTTATCTCTCTGGTAGAGTGTGTTCGTTGCCGGCAATTTAGATGTCTTTTTTTTTTTTTTTAAGACTCAGTCACGAAGAAAATATTCTTTTTTTTATAAAAAATAAAAGCTTCTTAAATATAATGGTTTATAGCATCTTCATGAACTATCGATATTGTCTCTCTGGTTAGAACATTAACACTTGTTGTAACCATCATCTTAATCGAAAGAAAGGAAATCTTATGCTCAAACGTATAGCCGTATTGACCAGTGGTGGTGACTGCTCAGGAATGAATGCAACGGTGCGAGCTGTTGTCCGTAGTGCCCTGGTATCTGGAATTGAAGTGATCGGCATACAAAAAGGTTATCAGGGGCTAATGGATGAACTTTACATAGCATTGAATACCCGTTCTGTCAGTGGGGTGGTTCAGCGCGGCGGCACCTTTCTGCAGACTGCCCGCTGTAAAGAGATGCGGACCCCGGAAGGCTTGCAGCGTGCCTGTGATAACCTGAAAAAGCTCGATGTTGAAGGGCTTGTGGTGATCGGCGGTGATGGTTCTCTGGCAGGTGCTCACGCAATTGATCAAAAAGGCATACCGGTTGTCGGTATTCCGGCTTCAATAGACAACGATATTCCTTTTACCAGCCCTTCATTGGGAGTTGATACGGCACTGAACAATATCATCAGAGCTGTTGACAATCTGAAAGATACTGCATCATCCCACAACCGCGCCTTTGTCGTGGAGGTGATGGGGCGCAATTGCGGTTACCTCACGGTTGTTGCAACCATTGCAACCGGCGCTGAATACAGCCTGATACCTGAGGAGCCTTTTGCTCTGGAAGATATCTGTGCGGATTTGCGTCGACGTTACCATGAAGGACGCAACAACAGTATTATCATGGTGGCTGAGGGTGCCGGGCGCGCTGAAGATATCGCCGCTCAAATCAAAGAACGTATCGGTTTTGAAACTCGGGCTATTGTTCTCGGGCATTATCAGCGCGGTGGTTCCCCGACCGCGTTTGATCGACTTTTAGGCGCTCGTTTCGGGCGTGCTGCTGTTGACGGTCTGGTACAGGGCAGAAGTGGCACAATGGTTGGTCTGAAAGGAGCGTCACTTATATACTCAAAACTTGATAAAGTGACTTCAGCCGGTATCAGGCCGATTAATCCCATGTTTCACTATCTGGCCAACAGTTTATCCATTTGATGTGATGCAGAACTCCCAATTTGAAGTCGCATCTGCTATAGTTAACCGCAATGGTCAACTATGTTGCTGGAGGATTCCTGCGCCGGAGTATTTTTTAAAACCGTTTTATTGATTATTTTCCACCGCAGCTATACAAAAGGAGTTTACAGGATGTTATTGAGATTCTTCAGTTTTGGTGTGCTTTTGTGTCTGGTAATGGCTACGACCGCCATAGCAGTGGACAGTATCCCTGCTCATCCTGATCAGATTACACGGATCAATGTTGTTGACCTTCGTGCCCTGCAAAGTCAGGAACCTGTTGTGTTCGTTGATACGCGAACGGCAGGCCAGTGGCAGCAAGCTGTTGATAAAATCCCCGGAGCGATACGCGTTACATCTCAAGTGGAACTTGATAATTTGAAACGCACGGTACCGACCGAGACGGTTGTAGTCACTTATTGTACCTGACCGAACGAGTCTTCCAGTGCCGGTCTGGCGCTGATACTTGTCAATAATGGTTATAAAAACGTCTATGCTCTCTTAGGAGGATATGCTGCCTGGAAAGCGATGGGATTGCCGGTAGAGGGAAAATAAGCGGCGGCAGGATTTATAAAACCTGTTTTAAAAAATGTCTGGCTCGCTCTTCACGAGGGTTGATAAAAAAGCGTTGAGGGGTATCCTCCTCAACAAGCCTGCCGTGGTCCATAAATAATACCCGGTCGGCGACCTCCCGAGCGAATCCCATTTCATGAGTGACCACCACCATGGTCATGCCTTCACGTGCAAGTTGTTTCATGACCTCGAGAACCTCACCAACCATTTCCGGGTCAAGGGAACTGGTTGGCTCATCAAAAAGCATCACTTTAGGGTTCATTGCCAGAGCCCTGGCAATGGCGACTCTCTGCTGCTGCCCTCCTGATAGACGGATAGGGTACTCATTTTCCTTTTCCGCTATACCGACTTTTTCTAACAGGTGTTGAGCCTTTTTTTGTGCATCATTAAATTTTCTTTTGAGTACAACTTGTTGCGCCAACACCAGATTTTCCAGTACCGTCTTGTGGGGGAACAGGTTGAATTGCTGAAAAACCATGCCCACATTACGGCGTATTTTATTCAAGTCGGTTTTGTAATCTGAAAGATCTACACCATCGATGGAGATGTGTCCTGATGTCAGTTGTTCCAATCCGTTCAAACAGCGCAGAAACGTTGATTTTCCTGATCCGGATGGGCCAATGACAACGACAACTTCGCCGGTCTCAATATGTGTAGTGATACCGTCAAGGGCCTGAACGACCTGGCTGCGACTGATAAAGGTTTTTTTAAGGTCGATCGTTTTAATCATCAGGTTCAGTCCCGAAACTACATAAAATAAATGAGAGAAGCAGAGGGTCTGTAGTAGCAGACCGTGAATATCGGTGCTTTATCCCTTTACAACAAACGACAACCTGCTTAACATAGTGCGTTTTTACCCAACAAATCAATGCTTAGTGACCAGATAGAGTAACTATGAGCCTGAATCACATCCGTAATTTCTCCATTATCGCCCATATAGATCACGGCAAATCAACTCTTGCCGACCGCTTGCTGGAAGCAACCGGTGCCCTGACGGATCGTGAAAAATCCGACCAGTATCTGGATAAAATGGAACTGGAAAAAGAGCGCGGTATAACTATTAAAGCCCAGGCAGTGAGGCTTTCCTATAAGGCTCAGGATGGTCAGACCTATATCCTCAACCTGATTGACACTCCGGGACATGTTGACTTTTCCTATGAAGTCAGTCGCTCATTATCTGCCTGTGAAGGGGCTCTGCTGGTTGTTGACGCGGCCCAGGGAGTCGAAGCCCAGACCCTGGCCAACGTTTATATGGCCATCGATCAGGATCTGGAAGTTTTCCCGGTACTGAACAAAATTGACCTGCCCAGCGCTGATCCACAACGTGTATGTGAAGAGATTGAAGAGATTATCGGTATTGATACCAGCGACGCCATTTTTGCCAGTGCCAAGGAAGGGAAGGGCATCCCCGAAATTCTTGAGGCCCTGGTGAAAAAAATTCCGCCACCGAAAGGAAACCCGCAGGGGTTGCTGCAGGGATTGATCTTCGACTCCTGGTATGATTCCTATCAGGGCGTTATTATCCTGGTGCGAATCTTTGAAGGTACTGTAAAAAAGGGGGACAAGATCCGCCTGATGCAGACAGGTGGCATCTATGAAGTCAATAAGGTCGGGGCTTTCAGTCCGCATCCGGTCGAACTACAGAATCTTGCAGCCGGCGAGGTGGGTTTCGTTATCGCCGGTATCAAGGTGGTTGAAGATGCCAAAGTCGGTGACACCCTGACCCACCATCATCAACCGGCAGCAAAAGCTCTGCCAGGTTATCAGGTGGTCAAACCGATGGTGTTTTCCGGGCTATATCCGATTGACAGTGGTGAGTATGACGCTCTTCGCGATGCTTTGGAAAAACTCCGCTTGAACGACGCCGCTTTTTCTTTTGAGCCGGAGAATTCCCTCGCTCTGGGATTCGGTTTTCGCTGTGGGTTCCTCGGACTGCTGCACATGGAAATCATCCAGGAGCGATTGGAACGGGAATTTGATGTCGAGCTCATCACAACAGCCCCTACGGTTGTTTATCGCGTGACAACTGTCAAGGGGGAGATACTGAACGTCGAAAGCGCCAACATGCTTCCCGATGTTCAGATGATTCAAGAGATCGAGGAGCCTTTTGTATTAGCCTCAATCCATGTACCTAACGAGTTTGTTGGTGCCGTACTGGGGCTCTGTACTGAAAAAAGGGGGGTCCAGCGTGAGATCAAATACCTGACTGCCAATCGAGTCATGATCATTTACGAATTGCCGCTGAACGAGATTGTCCTCGACTTTTTTGACCGGCTGAAATCAATCACTCGAGGCTATGCCTCACTTGATTATGAACATCTGGATTTCCGGCCCAGTCGTCTGGTGCGCCTCAATGTTCTTATTAATGGCGACATCGTGGATGCTTTGTCGTTGATTGTTCATCATGATAAAGCACAATATCGTGGTCGCGATCTTGTCAATAAAATGAAGGAATTTATCCCCAGACAGCAATACGAGGTTGCTATTCAGGCGGCAATCGGTAATAAGGTTATTGCGCGTTCAACAGTCAAGGCATTACGTAAAGATGTTACTGCCAAGTGTTACGGTGGTGATATAACGCGCAAGCGCAAACTTCTTGAAAAGCAAAAAGCAGGAAAAAAGCGGATGAAACAAGTAGGCAACGTGGAGTTGCCACAAGAAGCATTTTTGGCAATCCTTAAAATCAAAGAGTAGACTCATGGCCATTTTCGGTAGGAAAAAAACGCAGGTCGAATCGAATAAGCCCTGGTATCGCGAGTGGTCTGAGGCATTGATCATCGCCGTTGTTCTGGCGTTAATTATTCGGACGTTTGTTTTTCAGGCTTTCAAGATTCCATCAGGTTCGATGCTGGATACGCTGCTGATTGGTGATCATCTGCTGGTCAATAAATTCATTTATGGTACCCAACTCCCATTCAGTGATAGTCGCTACCTTGCTTTGCGCACTCCTGAACGGGGCGATGTCATTGTTTTTGAATTTCCCGAGGATGAGGGGAAATCGTATTTTCAACGCCGCGATTTTATAAAACGACTTATCGGACTGCCTGGAGATGTGATTGAAATCAGGGCTAAACAGGTATTCGTTAACGGGCAGCCGTACCAGGTTGAGCAGGAAGTGTACAAAGACGACAAAACCCTGCCGGCCGCTGCCGGTCCGCGCGATTACATGGCCCCGTTCAAAGTGCCTGAAAACCAGTATTTTGTTTTGGGTGATAATCGGGATTTTTCCTACGACAGCCGCTTTTGGGGTTTTGTTGATGATTCCAAGGTCAAGGGCCTTGCGTTTATCAAGTACTGGTCATGGGATGCCGAAGCTAATCTGCCTGGAAAAATACGCTTCAACCGGATAGGCCGGCCTATTCATTAGGCAAACTTACTATTTGTGGTCTTGACAAAGTTTAAGTTGTCGTTGTAACGTTCGCAACCGGAAGTCACCTATACCCCTTTAAACTGATCCGAGAGGTCGGCAAGGGAGAACAAATGCATCACAATTCATACAAAATACCTCGACACCTGTACACATCACCTGTGCAGGTGTTTTTTTGTGCCCTTTTTGTTGCAGGAGGTCCATGTGTCGACTGAGTCAGTGGAAATACTCGATCTTGACGGAGTGAATCGGGCGCTGACCCGCATTGCTCACGAAATTATTGAAAAAAACAAAGGAGTTGAAGATCTGGTGTTGATCGGTATCCGCACCGGGGGCGCCTATCTCGGGGAGCAGATTCAGCACCGCATCAACGACATTGAATCGGTCGAAGTGCCTTTCGGCAGTATCGACATCACCATGTACCGCGATGATCTGGCCTCACGTGGACATCTTGCCGTTGGGCAGACTGATATCCGTTTTAATCTCGATGGCAAGCGGGTGGTGTTGGTCGATGATGTGCTCTTTACCGGTCGGACGATTCGTGCTGCCATGGACGCAGTGATGGATCTGGGGCGCCCGCAGAGTATTCAGTTGGCGATCCTGATTGATCGTGGCCATCGTGAGTTGCCGATCCGCCCTGATTACATTGGCCGCAATCTGCCAACCTCCCGCAATGAGCAGATCAAGGTCGATTTTGACGAACAGAACATTCCCCGAGCAATCTATCTGCTCAAAAGCTAACGGCGGAGGATAACCATGAGTTTCAACCCGAAACATATCCTGGGCATCAAGAATCTTGCAGCAGCGGATATCCATTTTATTCTCGACAGCGCTGCCAGCTTCAAGGAAATCAATACGCGTCAGATCAAGAAAGTGCCGACCTTGCGGGGCAAGACCATCGTCAACCTGTTTTTTGAGGCCAGTACCCGCACCCGCACTTCCTTCGAAATCGCCGGCAAACGCCTTTCCGCCGATACCATCAACATCAGCGCTTCATCCTCATCCGTTGTCAAAGGTGAAACCCTTGAGGACACGGCAAAAAATATCGAAGCCATGCAACCCGATATTATCGTGATGCGTCACAGCGCTTCCGGTGCCTGCGACTATCTGGCGCAGCGACTGAAGTGCTCGATCATCAACGCCGGTGACGGCACCCATGAGCATCCGAGCCAGGCCCTGCTCGACGCCTTTACCATCCGCCAGCACAAGGGGAAGATCGAGGGGTTGACCGTCACTATTGCCGGCGATATTACCCACAGCCGGGTGGTGCGTTCCAATATCTACTGTCTGACCAAGCTCGGAGCCAAAGTACGGGTGGCCGGTCCGCGTACCATGCTGCCGCCGGGACTGGAGAAGCTTGGGTGCGAGGTTTATACCGATCTGCGTGAGGCCATTCGTGATGTTGACTGTATTATGATGCTGCGTATTCAACGCGAACGCCAGGGGAAAACCCTGATCCCTTCATTACGTGAATATGCCCGCTTCTATGGTTTGAATCCGGAAAATATCAAGCTCGCCAAACCGGATGTCATTGTCCTGCATCCGGGGCCGATGAATCGCGGAGTGGAGATTTCCTCCCTGATTGCTGATGGCCCACACAATGTCATTCTTGATCAGGTGGAAAATGGCGTTGCTGTGCGCATGGCACTTTTGTATTTGGTTTCCGGTGGCGAACAGACTCAACAAGGTTAAACCCTTACATGAGGCATTGACATGAAAATACTTGTTAAAAATGGACATTTAATTGATCCAAAAAATATTATCGACGGTCGCTTTGATGTGTTGATTGAAGATGGCAAGGTTGCGGCTGTCGGAGTTGACTTGAGCGCCACCGATGCGGAACAGATTGATGCAGAAGGGTTACTGGTAACTCCCGGACTGATCGATATTCACGTCCACCTACGTGATCCCGGCCTTGAATACAAAGAAGATATTGTCAGCGGCACCCGTGCGGCCGCTGCCGGCGGCGTCACTTCGCTGGCTTGCATGCCCAACACCAAACCGGTCATTGATACCGCCGCGGTTGTTGAGTACATCATCAACAAGGCGCGGCAGCATGGCAGTGCCAATGTTTATCCGGTTGCGACCATAAGCCAGGCCATGCAGGGGGATGTTCTGTCAGAGATGGGCGAACTCAAGGCCGCCGGCTGTGTTGCTTTTTCCGACGATGGAGTCCCAGTGGTCAACGGTGAGTTGATGCGTCGCGCTTTTGAATATGCCGACACCTTTGGCGCCCCCATCATCTCACATGCCGAGGATTTAAGTCTGGTGGGTGAGGGGTGCATGAATGAAGGAGATGTCGCTACCGAATTAGGTCTCAAGGGGATCCCCTGGGTGGCTGAAGATGCCGCTACCGCCCGGGAAATCATGCTGGCGGAGTTTACCAGCAGCCGCCTCCACATGGCCCATGTATCAACCCGGGGGAGTGTCGAACTGATCAGGCAGGCCAAGGCGCGAGGAGTCAAGGTGACCTGCGAAGCAACACCTCACCACTTTACCCTGACCGATGAGGCGGTACGTGGTTATAACACCAACGCCAAAATGAATCCGCCTTTGCGTAGTCAGGCGGATGTCGATGCAGTACGCGCCGGTCTGGCGGACGGCACCATCGACGCCATTGCGACGGATCATGCTCCCCATCATTACGATGAAAAGAATGTCGAATTTCCCGTTGCCTTAAATGGCATCGTCGGCCTTGAAACCCTGCTCCCCTTGACTCTGAATCTGGTCAGGGACGGCATCATCAGCCGTCAGCAGGCGGTTGCCCTGATGACCTGTCAGCCTGCGGCAATCATCGATATTAACCGGGGTTCGCTGGAAGTTGGCGCGGTTGCTGACCTGGTGCTGATTGATCCCGAGCTGGAATGGACTCTCGAGGCCAGGCTATTGAAATCAAAAAGTAAAAACACTCCCTTTGATGGCTGGACTATGCGCGGTGCGGCGATCCGGACATTGCTGGCGGGGCGGACGGTATATCAGCGTTAAGTAAGTACAGATGCAAATAAATAATTCTATCTGGTGATGCACTTGACTCCAGTAAAGGCAATAAATCTGTTCACCACCCGTTTTCGTTGATCACTAGAGGCACAGAGAACACTGAGAACGCCTTGTTTTTATGAATTTCTCAGTGCCTCAGTGGTGAATGTTTTATAAGCCCGAAACAATAAATAACTTGAGCGAAGTAAATATCCAGGCAACTCTAAACCATAGAGGCACAAATGAAAGCAGTTCTGGCATTGGCCGACGGTAAGTATTTTGTCGGCACATCCCTCGGCGTCGCCGGGGAAGTGACTGGCGAGGTGGTTTTTAACACCAGTATGACCGGTTATCAGGAGATCCTTACTGACCCCTCCTACCATGGTGAAATTGTCACCATGACCTATCCACAGATCGGCAACTGCGGCATTAATGACGAGGACGTCGAATCAGACAAGCCCCATCTGTCGGGCTTTGTCGTGCGTGAATCCTGCCCGTTTCCAAGCAACTTCCGTTCGCAGATGACCCTCGATGCCTATCTGAAACAGAATAACATTGTTGCCATCGAAGGGATTGATACCCGCGCACTGGTGCGCCACATCCGCACCACCGGCGCGCAGAACGGGATCATTTCAACCACTGACACCGATCCGCAGAGTCTGATCAAAAAGGCGCAGGAAGCGCCCGGCCTGGTTGGACGGGATCTGGTGCGCGAGGTAACCTGTAGTGCGCCCTACCAGTTTCACCAGGGCCTCTGGAGTTTGACCACTGGTTATCCTGAAATTGATCCAGCGCCCGCGCAATACCAGGTTGTAGCATTTGATTTTGGCATCAAGCGCAACATCCTGCGCAACCTGACCTCCCGCGGCTGCAACGTCACTATTGTGCCTGCTGCTACCAGTGCTGCAGAGGTGTTAAAGCTCAATCCGGATGGGGTGTTTTTAAGTAACGGTCCGGGTGATCCTGAGCCCCTCCACTATGCCCAGGAAACAATTCGTGAGCTGCTGGCCAAGGTGCCGATCTTCGGTATCTGCCTGGGTCATCAACTGCTGTCCATCGCCTGCGGTGGTCAGACCTACAAGCTCAAATTCGGTCATCGTGGTGGTAACCAGCCGGTTCTCGACTATCAGCGCCAACAGGTAGAAATTACCTCGCAGAATCATGGTTTTGCCGTTGATGCCAACACCCTGGATGCTGACAAGGTCAAGGTGACCCATAGCAATCTCAACGATCAGACCGTTGAGGGGATTGCTCACCTGGAGTATCCGGCGTTTTCTGTCCAGTACCACCCGGAGGCATCACCTGGCCCCCATGATGCTGCCTATCTGTTCGATCGGTTCATTGCAATGATGCAAGACCACAAATAGTCATTTCCAACGAAGGAGAGACCATGCCCAAACGTGAGGATATTAAGAGCATTTTGATCATCGGCTCCGGCCCGATTATTATCGGTCAGGCCTGTGAGTTTGATTATTCCGGCACCCAGGCCTGTAAAGCCCTGCGCAAGCTTGGCTATCGCATCATTCTGGTCAATTCCAACCCGGCGACTATCATGACCGATCCGGGGATGGCCGATGCCACCTATATAGAACCCCTCAATGTACCCACCCTTACAGAAATTATTGCCAAGGAGCTGCCTGACGCTTTACTGCCGAACCTTGGCGGCCAGACGGCCCTTAACCTGTCGATGGCTCTTTCAGAAGCAGGCGTTCTCGACAAATACAACGTTGAGGTCATTGGCGTGAATCTTGATGCCATCAAGCGTGGTGAAGATCGTGAAACCTTCAAGCAGACCATGGCCTCCCTCAATATCGAAACGGCTGCGAGTGAAATTGCCACCAACATGGATGAGGCCCGTGAGATTGTCCAGCGTACCGGTCTGCCGGTGGTCATTCGTCCTGCCTACACCATGGGCGGCACCGGTGGCGGCTTTGCCTATAACCTCGAAGAATTTGAAGAGATAGCCTCGCGCGGCTTATCGTTAAGCCCGGTCAGCCAGATCCTTATCGAAGAGTCGGTCCGGGGCTGGGAAGAGCTCGAAGTTGAAGTGGTACGTGACGCCAAAAATCAGAAGGTCACCGTCTGTTTCATAGAAAATGTCGATGCCATGGGTGTCCATACCGGTGATTCCTTCTGTACCGCTCCTTTTCTTACAGTTCCGCCGGAACTTCAGGAACGTTTGCAGAATTACGCCCACCGCATTGTTGAAGCGATTGAGGTCATCGGCGGTACCAATGTGCAGTTCGCCCACGATCCGGTCAGCGACCGCGTCGTGGTCATTGAAATTAATCCGCGCACATCGCGTTCTTCAGCACTGGCGAGCAAGGCGACCGGTTTCCCGATTGCTCTGGTTTCGGCCATGCTGGCAGCCGGTCTGACCCTGGACGAAATCCCCTACTGGCGCGACGGCACTTTGGACAAATACACGCCATCAGGAGATTATGTTGTTGTTAAATTCGCCCGCTGGGCCTTCGAAAAGTTTAAGGGAGTCCAGGATCGCCTCGGTACCCAGATGCGTGCTGTCGGCGAGGTCATGAGCATCGGTAAAAACTATAAAGAAGCTCTGCATAAGGCAATTCGTTCTCTGGAAAATGGCCGTTACGGTCTTGGTTTTGCTGCCGACTTCAACAAAAAACCCCTTGATGAGTTACTGGAGCTATTGGTTGAACCGAGCAGCGAGCGCCACTACATCATTTATGAAGCCCTGCGCAAAGGTGCGACCATTGAGCTGTTACACCAGCGTACCCATATCAAGACATTCTTTCTTGAGCAGATGAAGGAAATGGTTGATCTTGAAGAGAAAATTCTTCTACATCGGGGCCAGTTGCCACCTGACAAATTGTTGATTCAGGCTAAAAAAGATGGCTTTGCTGACCGTTATCTGGCTCAAATTCTCGCTATTACAGAAAACACTGTACGGGAAAAACGACTTTCTCTGGGTATTCAGGAAGCCTGGGAGGCCGTACCGGTCAGCGGTGTTGAGGATGCAGCTTATTATTATTCGAGCTATAACATTTCCGATTCGGTGCCGGTCAGCGAGCGCAAAAAAATCATGGTGTTAGGAGGCGGGCCGAACCGCATAGGGCAGGGGATTGAGTTTGATTACTGCTGCGTCCATACCGCTTTTGCGCTGAGGGATGCCGGTTATGAAACGATTATGATCAACTGTAACCCGGAAACTGTATCAACTGACTACGATACCTCAGACAAACTTTATTTCGAGCCTCTTACTGTCGAGGATGTACTGGCGATTTACCACAAGGAAAAGCCTGAAGGGGTTGTGGTGCAGTTCGGTGGTCAGACTCCATTGAATATTGCTGCGGAATTACAAGCTGCCGGAGTCAAAATTATCGGTACCAGTCCTGAAACTATCGATATGGCCGAGGACCGTGAACAATTCAACGCCATGATGACAAAATTGGGCATTCCACAACCGGCCTCCGGTATGGCAGCAAGTATTGATGAAGCTACCGGGATCGCTCAGCGCATCGGCTATCCGCTCATCGTCCGGCCATCTTATGTGCTCGGTGGTCGGGCGATGGAAATTGTTTATGACGAGCAGATGTTGTTGGAATATCTACAGAAAGCGGTGGATATTTCAACCGGCCGGCCCATTCTGATCGATTCATTCCTCGACAACGCGGTTGAAGCCGAAGCTGACGCTATCTGTGACGGGCATACCGCATTTGTTCCAGCGGTAATGGAGCACATCGAAATGGCAGGGGTGCATTCCGGTGATTCAGCTTGTGTTATTCCTCCGGTTAATATACCTGCCCGGCACATTGACACGATTACTGAATATACCAGACGAATTGCTGTTGAAATGGGCGTGATCGGGCTGATGAATATCCAGTACGCCATTTATCAGGATCAGGTTTACATTCTTGAGGCGAATCCTCGTGCGAGTCGCACTGTTCCTCTGGTTTCCAAGGTGTGCGCTATCCCTATGCCGCGCCTGGCGGTCCAGGCCATGCTGGGAAAAGCGCTGGATATTCCGGCATCAATTAAACAGGATATCCCTTATTTTGGGGTCAAAGAAGCAGTTTTTCCCTTCAATATGTTTCCGGAAGTTGATCCCCTGCTTGGCCCGGAAATGCGCTCGACAGGCGAAGTACTCGGATTGGCCAGCACTTATGGACTGGCATTTTACAAGGCGCAGGAGGCTACTGGAACCAGTCTTCCGTTGGGTGGAACAGTTTTGATGACTGTTACTGAGGCAGATAAACCGATGATACTGGGCGCCGCTCGTACCTTCGAGTCCCTCGGGTTCAAATTACGTGCAACTTCCGGCACGGCCCTGTTTCTACAGCAGAATGGTATCGAAGCAGAATCAGTCCAGAAAATGCATGAGGGACGTCCGAATATTGCCGATCTACTTAAAAATGGGGAAATCCACTTGGTCATCAATACTCCAATTGGCAAGCAGAGTCTGCATGATGACTCCTATATTCGTAAAACTGCCATCCGCTACAAGGTGCCCTATATTACCACCGCAGCGGCGGCGCAGGCCGCGGCGCAAGGAATTGCCGCACGGATTCAGGGAAAGGAACAGATATGCTCATTGCAGGAGTATCATGTGAAATTATGATCCTGCTACAGACAGATATCCATAACAATTTTACCAAGGGATCAGTATGCCAAAACGTCAAGACCTGAAAAAAATTCTGATTATCGGTGCCGGACCAATTGTCATCGGTCAAGCTTGCGAGTTCGACTATTCTGGAACCCAGGCCTGTAAGGCGTTGAAGGAAGAGGGCTACGAAGTTATTCTGCTCAACTCCAACCCGGCAACCATCATGACTGATCCCGATTTTGCTGACCGTACCTATGTCGAGCCGGTTACCCCCGATGTGCTTGAGAAGATTATCGCCAAGGAAAGGCCGGACGCAGTGCTCCCCACATTAGGTGGGCAAACAGCACTAAACACAGCCCTGGCGGTAGCGAAACGGGGGGTGCTGGAAAAATATGGAGTAGAACTGATCGGAGCCAACCAGGAGTCGATTGAAAAGGCAGAGGAACGGACACTGTTCAAGCGTGCCATGGAAAAGATTGGACTCGAAGTTCCCCGCTCCGGTCTCGCCCATAATTATCAAGAAGCAATGGAAATTATCGAATACACGGGCTTCCCAGCTATTATTCGTCCTTCTTTTACCCTCGGCGGCAGTGGCGGTGGCATTGCCTATAATCGTGAAGAATATGAAGAGATGGTCATGGCTGGAATTGAGGCTTCACCAACCAATGAGGTGCTGGTGGATGAATCGATCCTGGGCTGGAAAGAATATGAGCTCGAGGTCATGCGCGATTGCGCCGACAATGTTGTGATCATCTGTTCCATTGAAAACTTCGACGCCATGGGTGTTCACACCGGAGATTCCATTACTGTAGCACCGGCTCAGACCCTGACCGATAAGGAATACCAGATCCTGCGTGACGCCTCATTAAAGATCATCCGCGAGATCGGTGTCGACACTGGTGGTTCCAATATACAGTTCGGTATCAACCCGATTGACGGGCGTCTTGTGGTTATTGAAATGAACCCGCGCGTGTCCCGTTCATCGGCCCTGGCAAGCAAGGCGACCGGTTTCCCCATCGCCAAAATCGCGGCCAAGCTGTCGGTCGGTTATCGACTGGATGAGATCTTTAATGACATTACCAGAGAAACCCTGGCGTCCTTTGAGCCGACTATCGATTATGTCGTCACCAAAATTCCCCGTTTCACTTTTGAAAAGTTCCCCCAGGCTGATGCCACCCTGACAACCCAGATGAAATCGGTGGGTGAAGCCATGGCCATCGGAAGAACCTTTAAGGAGAGCCTGCATAAGGCACTGCGCTCCATGGAGATTGACTCCTATGGCTTGGAAAGTCGGATATATAGCGATCCCGCTGACTACAATAAAACGTTAAGCGAAGAACAGCAGAAGCTGATCTGCAAGAAGCTGCAGGTTCCCGGCTGGGAACGGATCTGGTATCTGGCTGACGCTCTGCGCGCCGGTTTCAGTGTTGACAAAATCAATCAGCTCAGTGGTATCGATCCCTGGTTTGTTTCCAATGTCGCACAACTGATCCAAATGGAAGGTGATCTACTCAACTGCAAAACGCCAGAAAACAAAGGAAACCCTGATTTGATTGATCTGTTGCGCCAGGCCAAACAGTACGGTTTTTCTGACCGGCGGCTGGCGACTCTGCTGAACAGTTCGGAAACAACTGTTCGCAAGTATCGGCATGATCACGGCATTCGCCCAGTTTACAAGCGGGTCGATACCTGTGGCGCGGAGTTTGAGGCCTATACGCCGTATCTGTACTCAACTTATGAGTCAGAATGCGAAGCCGCGCCGACGGATAAGCGTAAAATCATGATTCTGGGAGGGGGGCCAAACCGCATCGGACAGGGGATTGAATTCGATTACTGCTGTGTTCATGGGGTCTTTGCCTTAGCGGCTGCCGGGTTCGAAACCATCATGGTCAACTGCAACCCGGAGACCGTTTCAACTGACTATGATACCTCTGATCGTCTTTATTTTGAACCTTTGACCCTTGAGGATGTTCTCGAAATTGTTGCGGTTGAACAGCCAGAAGGAGTCATCGTTCAATTTGGCGGTCAAACGCCGTTGAAGCTTGCTGTAGCATTGGAACAGGCCGGTGTGCCGGTGATCGGAACTTCTCCCGATGCTATTGACCGGGCAGAAGACCGTGAGCGATTTCAAGCTCTGCTTAATAAACTGGAGCTGTTACAACCGGATAACGGTATTGCCAGATCGTTTGAGGAAGCAGAAGTTATTGCTGAACGGATCGGATACCCGGTTGTCGTCCGTCCATCCTATGTTCTCGGCGGACGTGCCATGGAGATTGTCTATGGTACTGAACGCTTGCGAAACTACATGAAATACGCTGTCGATGCCTCACCTGAACATCCGATTCTGATCGACAAGTTTTTGCAAGACGCCATCGAAGTTGATGTAGATGCTGTGGCCGATGGTGTTGATGTGGTCATTGGCGGCATCATGCAGCACATCGAAGAGGCCGGTATCCATTCTGGTGATTCAGCTTGTGCTTTGCCACCTATATCTTTATCGGCACAATTGCTCGACGAGATTCGGCGGCAAACCAGGGAACTGGCGCTGGAACTGAAAGTTGTCGGCCTGATGAATATTCAGTATGCGATCAAGGACGATACCATCTATCTGCTGGAGGTAAATCCGCGGGCCAGTCGTACTGTCCCTTTTGTTTCCAAAGCGACCGGACGCCCACTGGCCCAGATTGCGGCTCTGGTGATGGCGGGTCGATCCTTGTCAGACCAGGGCATTTTCGGCGAAGTTATTCCTCCCTACATTTCTGTCAAGGAGGCGGTCTTCCCCTTTGTTAAGTTTCCTGGTGTCGATACCCTGCTGGGTCCGGAGATGAAATCAACCGGTGAGGTCATGGGTATTGACTTTGAATTTGGACGGGCCTTTGCTAAAGCTCAACTGGCAGCAGGAGTTAAGCTGCCGGTCAAAGGCAGTGTCTTTGTCAGTGTAAAAGACTCCGATAAGCAGTCGGTACTTGTTTCTATAAAACGCCTTGCAGCTGGCGGTTTCGAGATTGTTGCCACGACCGGAACGGCAAAGTACCTGCGCAGCCACGGAGTTACAGTAACGACTATCAACAAGGTCAATGAAGGACGACCGCATTGTGTGGATGGCATAAAAAACCGCAAATACCACATGGTTTTTAATACGACGTCGGGCGCGGCCACAGTTGCCGATTCCTATTCCATCAGACGTGCCGCTCTGATGAATGACATTGCTTACTTCACCACAGTTGCCGGAATTCATGCTGTTACCGATGGTGTACTGGCGATGCAGCGAGAAAGCCTTGACGTTAAGCCGCTGCAAGAGTATTATCTGAGCCTATAAATTTGTCAGTCATAAATTATTCAACCAGTGGGCGGTTAATCACCGCCCGCTGTTTTTTTAGGAGCAGGCACAATGAGTAATTCGGTACCAATGACTGTTGAGGGACATCGTAAACTTCAGGAAGAACTGAAAAACCTGATTCGTGTTGAACGACCTAAAGTTGTTCAGGATATTGCAGAAGCTCGCAGCCATGGTGATCTGTCTGAAAATGCTGAATACGACGCAGCAAAAGATCGGCAGGGCTTTGTAGAGGGCCGTATTCAGGAGTTGAGTGACAAGATCGCCAGAGCGCAGGTCATTGATCCGACAATAATAAAAAGTGACAAAATTGTTTTTGGAGCTATCGTCACCCTTTTTGATGTCGATACAGACAAAGAGGTGACCTACCAGATTGTTGGTGAAGACGAGGCTGACATCAAGGCGGGGAAAATATCTATTACTTCACCGGTCGGCAAAGCTCTGATCGGCCACCGTATAGATGAGGAGGTAAAAATCATTGTTCCTTCAGGTGTTCGCTTCTACGAAATAACTCGTATTGAGTATCAGTGATTATTGCCAAGCCCTTTATAAGAATGGAGCGACTTGCTTTTTTGCATAAATTCTGTGACAATCCCAACGTTGTATGCTCATCAAAGGAGGTGCTCCATGAATCAAGTTATCACCAAAGATATGACCTTTGATCAGATTCTTCAGATGTATCCCGATGCTGCAAAAGTTCTGCACAGCTTCAACCTTGGCTGTGTCGGTTGCCTTGGCGCTTCAACTGAAACTCTCGCTCAGGGTGCACGTGCCCACGGTCTGGATGTTGAAGATTTGCTGACCGCGCTGAATTCGCGCGCCCAATAATCATTCGGAGCTATGCCTGATCGGAACTCGCCAGATCCGGCCAGGATCTTGTCACAATCCCTAGGTGCCCTGTCAGGTGTTGGTCCCAGAGTACAGTCCCGGCTGCAAAAACTAGGTCTTGAAACCATTGAGGATGCACTTTATCATTTGCCCCATCGCTATGAAGACCGCCGTCAACTTAAAACAATCCGCCAATTAACCGATGGTTCTCACGAAGTTTTCAAAGGAACCGTTCTTGCCTCTGGTGAAGTTCGCACCAAACGTACATCGCGTCGTATTTTTGAAGTCATTGTTGGTGATGATAGTGGCACTATTTCGCTGAAATGGTTCCGCTACCGGAAGTCCTGGTTGGAAAAACGCTTTTTTATTGGCCAGACGGCAATCTTCATTGGTGATGTCAAAAGGTTTGGGGTTACAAGAGAAGTCCATCATCCTGACTCAGAATTGATCGAGGGTAGCGACAGTATTGAGCTGTTGATTCGCAAAGACCCCGTGTCTTTCGGTCGTATCGTTCCGGTTTATTCTTTGACGGAGGGGATAAGCCAGAAACAGATGCGCACCATCTGGTTTGCCCTGATCCGCGATTATGCTGAATACCTGTCAGCGACCACACCAGAAAATATTCGCAAAAAATACAATCTGCTTGATAGGTATACCGCCATCCGCCAAATTCATTGGCCTGACTATCATGCTGACCTCAAGGAATTGGAAGAGGGACGAAATATTGCTCGCAAGTCACTGGTTTTCGATGAGTTTTTTTATCTCGAAGTGGGGCTTGGATTGAAAAGGGCAGGGGTGCAACTGGAGCAGGGGACGGCTATGCCTTGCGAGCATAGATACACACTGCCGTTAAGTAAAATGCTTCCCTTTAAGCTGACAGCGGCACAGCGGCGAGTTCTCGGCGAAATCAAGGATGACATGGCGTTGCCTTCTCCCATGAATCGTCTGCTTCAGGGAGATGTCGGCAGCGGCAAAACGATTGTGGCACTGATGGCAGCATTGATTGCGATTGAAAACAAATTTCAGGTCGCCGTTGTGGCGCCGACAGAAATCCTCGCGGAACAGCATTTTCGTACCTTTGCTCCCTGGCTGGAAAGGCTCGGCTTAACATGCTGTCTGTTGCAGGGCAGTACCAACCAGTCAGAGAAGAAAAAAATCTATGCGCAAATCGCGGCCGGAGAAATAAATCTGGTTGCCGGAACCCATGCCATATTACAAGAAGGGGTTGAATTTCAGCGTCTTGGACTCGGTATTATCGATGAACAGCATCGCTTTGGTGTGCGCCAGCGCAGTATTCTTAAAACCAAAGGAAGTCATCCTGATATTCTGGTCATGACGGCGACGCCAATACCGCGAACCCTGTCCATGACCCTTTACGGGGACTTGTCTGTTTCAGTAATCGATGAACTGCCTCCGGGAAGAAAACCTGTCACAACAACAATAATTCATCAGCGTAACCGGGCAAAAGCTCACGAATTGATCCTGAAACAGATGGAACTGGGGCGTCAGTCCTACGTTATCTACCCACTGGTAGAAGAATCGGAAAAAAGTGACCTGCAGGCGGCGACAAAAGCAGCAGAATATTTCAGCGCATTGTTCCCTGAGAAACAAGTGGGACTTGTCCACGGAAAAATGAAAACGACAGTCAGGGAGGCCGTTATGAGTGACTTTCGTGACGGAAAGGTCTCTTTACTAGTGTCAACCACAGTTGTCGAAGTCGGAGTCGATGTCCCCAATGCAACCCTGATGGTGATTGAACACGCAGATCGATTCGGGCTGGCACAATTACATCAACTACGTGGTCGCGTTGGTCGTGGCGCAGAACAAAGCTACTGCTTATTGATTCCATCAGAAAACTATAGTGATGATGCGGCTAAAAGGCTCAATGTTATGCTCAAAACAGAAGATGGCTTCAAGATAGCCGAAGCTGATCTGGAAATTCGAGGACCGGGTGATTTTCTTGGAACCAGACAAGCGGGCTTACCAGACTTCAGAGTGGCAAACCTGACGCGTGATTTATCCATACTGGAAACTGCAAGAAAAGAAGCTTTCGATTACGTTGATCAGACAAACAGGCTTCATAGCGAAGAGGCACAAAAAGTCAGACAAGAACTGATCTGCCGGTGGGGGAGTCGATTGGAACTGGCCAGCGTCGGCTGAAACGCCATAATCACCAGATCTATAGTTTAGTTTACATAATATATATTATGCGACGTCGGATATTGGTATTGTGTTGTATATAAAAATAGCAGATGCGTGACGAAAGCAAAAAAGGATCACCTCGTTGATGAAGTGATCCTTTTTTATTGGTCGGGATGACTGGATTTGAACCAGCGGCCCCTTGACCCCCAGTCAAGTGCGCTACCAGGCTGCGCCACATCCCGTTATTAACAGCGACGCGCATTATCAGTGATTAGCGGGTGCTTGTCAAGGTTGTTTGACTTATTGATGCCGCTTGTCAACAACGCGGCTTGCTTTTCCTTCGTGCCGCAAAATAGATGAAGGCTCCACAAGTTTAACCTTGGCACTGACTCCCAGCATTGTCGCCAGACGCTTTTCGACTTCAGTAACAAACTGTCGCTGACGTTTCATTTCATCAAAGAAAATGTGCTCATTGACCTCTACCTGGACCTCCAGTTGGTCGGCGTTGTTAACCCGATCAACAATCAGTTGGTAATGCGGCTCACACCCTTCGACCTGCAGCAACACCTCCTCAATCTGGGTCGGGAATACATTGACCCCTTTGATAATCAGCATATCGTCGGTGCGTCCGCTGGTTTTATCCATCCGCGCCAAGGTGCGTCTACACGCACAGGGTTCGTAATGAATGCGTGTTATGTCCCGCGTGCGATAACGGATCATGGGAAACGCCTGTTTGGTCAGGCTGGTGATGACCAGTTCTCCTTTTGAGCCTTTTGGTAAGACCTTACCCGTGTCTGGGTCGATGATCTCAAAAACAAAGTGATCTTCCGCCAGATGCATTCCGCATTTTAACAGACAATCGCCGGCAACACCGGGCCCCATGATTTCAGACAGGCCATAATTGTCGGTTGCTATGATTCCCAGGCGCGTTTCAAGCTCATTGCGCATCTGCTCACTCCAGGGTTCAGCGCCAAACAGACCGACGCGCAACGCCAGACTCGCCGGATCAATCCCCTTTTTCTCCAGTCGATCAGCAATGGTCAGGCCATAAGATGGCGTGCATACCAGCGCCGACGAGCGATAATCCTGCATGATCATGATCTGCTTATCGGTATTACCACCGGAGATCGGTATTACCGACGCACCAATGGCTTCAGAACCGTAGTGCAGACCAAAGGCCCCGGTAAACAAACCATAACCAAAGGCAATGTGAACAATATCCTCCCGAGTGACCCCGGCTGCGGTCATGAAACGTGCCACCAGTTCTGTCCAGGTCCTGATATCCTGTTTGGTGTAGCCGACCACAGTGGGCTTGCCGGTTGTCCCGGATGACGAGTGGATTCGCACAACATCACTCATAGGAACGGCAAACATGCCGTAGGGATAATTCAGGCGCAGATCTTCCTTGCTGGTGAACGGAAGATGCCGGATATCATCCAGCGATTTGAGGTCACCAGGCTTGAAGCCGCATTCCTTGAATTTATTTTGATAACAGGGAACATTGTCACTGACCAGTTGCAGAGTTTGGCGCAAACGCTCCAATTGCAGGCGCTCAATTTGCTCGCGCGGCAGGCATTCTGCTTCGGCGTTCCAGATCAATCGGCGATCAGGCATTGCTGATAAGTCGCTTTCACTAATATTGCTTAAGTACATGTTATAGCGTTGTAATTTTTTCGCCGTCAAGAATGTTGACGCCGTTTTTCAACAGTACCCTAATGGCCTGGTCAACATTATCAAAACGAAAAATAATCACCGCATTGGTGCCGCAACGCTCAACAAAGGCGTACATGTATTCGACATTTATCTGATTTTTGTCGAGAATTTTTAAAATTGACGACAGTCCACCCGGGCTATCAGGAACCTCGACCCCGATAACTTCAGTTTTATTAACGGTAAAATGTCTCTCGCGAAGAACGCCGAGGGCTTTTTCACTGTCATCGACAATCAGTCGCAAAATGCCGAAATCGGACGTGTCGGCCAGCGAAAGGGCGCGAATATTGACATTTGCTTCACCCAGAACACCCGAAACCTCTGCCAGACGACCCGATTTATTTTCTATAAAAACCGAAATCTGCTCGACTTTCATGGTTTGCTCCTTTGTCATGATGTAATTTTACTGCGCTTGTCGATAACCCGCTGCGCCTTGCCTTCGCTGCGTGCCAGGGTTTTGGGTTCAACCAGCCGTACCTTGCAGGTAACACCGAGCAGATCCTTGATCTGTTTTTGTATTGTTCCGGACAGTAGTTGCAGCTTGCGCACCTCATCGGAAAAGGTTTGTTCGTCAACCTCAACCAAAACTTCGAGGGTGTCCAGGGTACCTTCGCGATCAACCAGTAACTGGTAATGGGGTTCGATCCCCTTGATGTTGAACAGCACGGATTCAATCTGACTGGGAAAGACATTTACCCCGCGAATAATCAGCATATCATCACTGCGGCCACTCAAACGCTCGATACGTGCATGGGTTCTGCCGCAGATGCAGGGCTCACGGGTTAAGCGGGTTATATCGCGGGTGCGGTAACGGATCAGAGGTATCCCCTCTTTGGTGATGGTAGTGATCACCAGTTCACCTTTTTCACCATCCTGCAGAACCTCTTGTGTATCGGGATCAATAATTTCCAGCAGAAAATGATCTTCCCAGACATGCAGGCCGTTTTGGGCCTCAATACACTCGATGCCGACGCCAGGCCCGAGGATTTCTGATAAACCGTAAATATCGATGGCTTTTATGTTGAGTTTGCTCTCGATCTCCTGCCGCATCTTTTCACTCCAGGGTTCGGCTCCAAGGATGCCGACTTTGAGCTTGAGTTTGCGGATATCAATCCCCTCTTCTGCTGCAACCTCAGCGAGAAAGAGGCTGTAGGATGGAGTACAGGTCAGTACCGTGGAACCGAAGTCCTGCATAATCATCAACTGTTTTTTGGTATTGCCCCCCGACATGGGGATAACCGAGGCACCAATGCGTTCGGCTCCATAGTGGGCGCCAAGACCACCGGTAAACAGCCCATAACCATAAGCGTTATGAATGACATCACCTTTATGGGCGCCAGCGGCGAAAAAAGAGCGGGCCATCAGTTCCGTCCAGGTGTCGATGTCGCGCCTGGTGTAGCCGACAACCGTGGGCTTACCGGTGGTACCCGATGAGGCATGAATGCGAACAATCTGCTCCAGGGGTACAGCAAACAACCCGTAGGGGTAGTTGTCGCGCATGTCCTTTTTCAAGGTAAAGGGCAGGCGCTGCAAGTCTCCCAGGCGTTTGATGTCTTTTGGCTTAACCCCGGCCTGATCAAATGCCTCACGATAAAAAGGAACGGTCGCGTAAACCCGTTCTACTGTTTGCTGCAGCCGGCGCAACTGTAGCGATTCGATTGCTTCTCTGGGTAGTGTTTCAAAATCGTCGTTCCAGATCATCCAGGTACTCCC
>SLDV01000092.1 GCA_007125165.1 Geobacteraceae bacterium
AATACAGGAGCTTAACTGCCTGAATTCTATATTCTATATTCTGAATTCTATATTCTGCCTATCCCTACCCTACTACTTCCGACTTGGTAAACACCGCCCGCAGCACCTGCCCGGCCCCTTCAATCATCTCACGAGCACCTTCTTCGCGGTCAACCAGGGTAACGATCCCGGCGACGACCAGCCCCTCCTCCTCGGCTCTCTCAACCGCCTTTAACGATGACCCGCCGGTGGTGGTAACATCTTCAACAATCACAACCCGGGATCCGGGTGGCAGGTTTTTCCGCCCCTCCAGCCACTGACCAGTACCGTGACCTTTTGGTTCTTTGCGAATAATAAAAGCGTGCACATCAGTACCTTCCAGACCGGCAGCAATAGAAGTAGCTGTTGCTATAGGGTCTGCCCCCATGGTCAAGCCACCGACGCCGTCGATCTGGCCGCCAAAGGCCTTGACCTCTTCCCAGAAAGCCTTGCCGACCAGTAGGCCACCACGGGCATGGAGGGTGGTTTGTTTGCCATCAAAATAAAAATTACTTTTCCGCCCCGATACCAGGGTGACTTCGCGTTCCTCATAGGATAATTCACAAATAATCGCTTTTAATTCGTCTTTGACATTCATTGATCACTCCTCGAAATTAGATGAACTACAGCATACTAACTTTCTGTTTTATTTCAGAAAAGACCAAGCTGGTTAGACTCTCTCAGGCGCGGAAATTTGATCGGGTAATTGCCACTGAAACAGGCTTCGCAAAAATCTATTTTATGATCACCAAATTGCGCCAGCGCTGCATGCAGGCCATCAAGACTTAAATAGCAGAGGGAATCGGCGGTAATATAACGGGCAATTTCTTCAATAGTGTGAGAGGCGGAAATCAGTTCTTTGCGTGAAGGCGTATCGATACCATAAAAACAAGGATAACTGGTTGGCGGACTTGAAATGCGAACATGTACCTCTTTGGCTCCGGCGTCTCGAATCATCTTGACGATTTTTCGTGACGTGGTCCCCCTGACGATCGAATCATCAACAACAATAACGCGCTTGCCTTCTATGACTTCACGTATGGGGTTGAGCTTCAGCTTGACACCGAAATGGCGGATCGATTGCTGTGGCTCGATAAAGGTACGCCCAACGTAGTGATTGCGAATCAAACCAAGTTCAAATGGAATCCCGGACTCTTCTGCATACCCCATAGCGGCAGCCATGCCCGAATCAGGTACTGCCATCACCAGATCGGCCTCAACCGGATACTGGCGAGCAAGCTGACGCCCGAATTCCTTGCGAACCGGATAAACCATCCGGTTGAAAATTCGACTATCAGGGCGCGAAAAGTAAATATACTCAAAAATGCACGGGGTGTTGCGGGTTTCTTTGGGAAAAGGAAAATACGACTGCATGCCGTTTTTATCGATGACAATCACTTCGCCCGGCTCAACTTCCCGGATATATTCCGCTTCAATCAGGTCAAAAGCACAGGATTCAGAGGCAACAACAAAAGCACCATCCAGCTTGCCCAGGCTTAACGGGCGAAAACCATTCGGATCACGTACAGCTATCATTCTGGTTTCGGTCAGAATTGTTAAACTGTAAGCACCCTTTACCTGCATAAGTGCTTCACACAAACGTTCAACCAGCGAATCAGATTGTGAGCGGGCCAGCAGGTGGATGATGGTTTCCGTATCGGATGTTGTTGAAAAAATTGAACCGCTCTTTTCCAGTGCGTTGCGAACCTCCTGGGCATTGACCAGGTTGCCGTTATGAGCTACTGCAATACTGCCGCGTGAGTAATCCACTACGATAGGTTGAACATTTTTCATATCATTGCCGCCGGAAGTCGAATAGCGCACATGCCCGATAGCGGCCCGCCCTGGTAATCTGTCAAAAATATCATCACGCCGAAAAACATCCGCGACAAGTCCCATACCGAGATGAAACTTCAGTTGTAATCCGTCTGAGGCAACAATGCCGCACCCCTCCTGCCCGCGATGTTGCAAGGCGTAAAGTCCGAGATAGGTCAGATTGGCGGCTTCCGGATGGCCGAAAATGCCGAAAACACCACATTCGTCGTGAAACTTGTCAAACATAGGACGTTAAAACTCCCTTAAGGTTATTTCGATTCAGAGTAAGTCAGCAGCAATAAAGTTGACTGCGTTACGATACAACTGTAGCCCCATCCCCTCTTCCGGCAAATTTTCGCGGGTCCAGCGTGGATGGTGAGTACGGTGAAGATAGGCTTCCGGATGTGGCATCAGACCGAAAATTCTTCCTGAGGGGTCACAAATCCCGGCAATGGCCGCCACACTGCCGTTAGGATTGGCGGGATAATCCGCCGTCGGTTGACCTGATGCGTCGGCATAGCGAGCAACAACCAGGTGATCTTTTTCCAGACGCGCCAGAGTTTGCGGCGAATCTGTGACGAACTTTCCTTCGCCGTGGCGAACGGGCAGATACATTTCTGTTATGCCGGCAGTATAAACGCAAGGCGAGGCGGTGTTGACCTGAAGATTGCACCAACGATCCTCAAAACGCCCACGATCGTTGAATGTCAATGTGCAACTTTGCCGAAAGTCGCTATCGAAAGAGGGCAGCAGGCCCATTTTGACCAGCAGCTGGAAACCGTTACAGACACCCATGATCAATTTTCCCGCCGCCACGAAACGGCGCAGATCATCAGCCAGGGAATGTTGTCTTCCCGCTACCCGGGCGTGAGTCAATCGATTGGCCCCCGCCTTGGCACTACCAAGATCGTCGCCATCCAGAAACCCTCCGGCAAGATTCAGAAAGTGGTAGTCGTCAAGACGGACACGTCCCGTTAACAGGGTAGAAATGTGGACAATATCCGTTTCCGCTCCGGCTAGACGACAGGCGTGAGCGACCTCTCGTTCACAGTTGGTACCAAATCCGGAAATAACCATTGCTCTGACGTTTGCGATCATATCACATCTCCCTCAGTGGCGCCTGCCAGGCATCTTTCATGCGAGCCAGGGGAACCCGGATGATCATACGATCATCACCATCACAAACGATCAACTCAGGGTTCTCGACAACCTCACCAATCAAAGAGCAATTCTGGCCGCTGAAGATTTCCTCAAAGGCTGCTTGATGCTGTGGGTGAACCGTGACCAGCAAACGACTTTGGGACTCGGAAAACAGTAGTCTATCTGAACGCAAACCCATCGGTGCATCAATCAGGGCAAGATCGATATTCATGCCGAAGCCACCGGCAAATGCCGACTCTGCCAGAGCCACACCAAGACCACCATCAGACAGATCATGACATGATGCTATCAACCCCACCTCCTGTGCCCGATTTACGGTCTGGTAGCGGCGCAACGCCGTGGCGGCATCAACTTTTGGCACATTGGCACCTAAGTGCCCCGCCTCAGCGTAATATTCGGAACCGCCAAGCTCGTCCTCTGTCCGTCCGAGCAGATAAACCAGATCTCCGGGCTTCTTGACATCCATAGTGACAGCTGTGCGTACATCATCAATCTTGCCGATAACTGAAAAAAGCACGGTCGGCGGTATTGATATCTTGCGATCGCCGATCTGGTAGTCATTCTTCATGGAATCCTTGCCGGAAATCAGTGGCACCCCGAAGGCAACACAATAATCATAGAGAGCCTGATTGGCGCGTACCAACTGAGCAGCCTTGTAATGCCCATCGGGTGTTTTCTCACTGAATACCGGATCACACCAGCAGAAGTTATCCAGCCCGGCAACGTGATCAATATTGCCACCCGTCGCAACATAGTTGCGCAACCCCTCGTCGATAGCACAGGCCATCATGTGGTAGGTATCAATGTCACTGTAAGACGGACAGATACCGTGAGCTACAACCACTCCCTCAAAACTGTCGAGAAGCGGTCGAAACACAGCGGCATCCGACGGCCCATCATTACAAACGCCGGATAGCGGCTTCACCACGGTGCCGGCCTGCACCTCATGATCGTAGCGGCGCACCACCGATTCCTTGGAACAGACATTCAGGCGTCCAAGCAGTTGTTCAAGCACCTGAGCATAATCGGTGGGCTCCACGATAGCAGGTTCTCTCACTGACGGTGGTATCCATCTGGCGGGGAGCTGCATTTGCGGTACCCCTTCGTGGATAAATTCCATCGACAAGCAACAGACCGTCCTCCCCTGGTAAAGACAATGGAAATAACCACTTGCGGTAAAAACACCAAGGTCAGTAGCCTCGACATCCATTTCCCTGGCCAGAGAGATAAGTTCATCCAGTTTATCCGGCGGCACCGCCAGAGTCATGCGCTCCTGCGCTTCGGAAATAAGGATTTCCCAGGGGCGCAACCCCTGGTATTTAAGGGGCGCACGATCAAGGTGGAGCTCAAATCCTCCCGTATCTTCTGCCATCTCCCCAACCGAGGAAGACAGTCCGCCGGCGCCATTATCGGTGATCGAATGATAAAGGCCGCGATCACGGGCCAGCAGTAAAAAGTCAAACATTTTACGCTGGGTGATCGGATCGCCGATCTGCACAGCAGTCACCGGGGAGCCTTCGTGCAACTCTTCTGATGAAAAAGTGGCGCCATGAATACCATCTTTACCGATGCGGCCGCCAGTCATGACAATATGGTCGCCGACATGGACTTTTTTCTCATGACAGGGCTTGCCATGAAGCAAGCGCGGCATGATCGCTGCCGTACCACAGTAAACCAGAGGCTTGCCGGCGAAGCGCTCATCAAATTGAATGGAGCCATTGATGGTCGGGACACCGCTCTTGTTGCCGCCATGTTCCACGCCTTCGACAACCCCTTCAAAGATTCTGCGCGGGTGCAACAGTCGCGGCGGCAACTCCCTGTCGTAAAAGGGGGATGCGAAACAGAAGACATCGGTATTGAAAATCAGGCGGGCACCCATGCCGGTTCCCATGCCGTCACGATTCACTCCAACGATGCCGGTCAGTGCTCCTCCGTAGGGATCGAGGGCACTGGGAGAATTATGAGTCTCTACCTTGAATACCAGACTCCATTCATTATTAAACTCGATGACCCCGGCATTATCCTTGAACACCGAGAGACAGAAGTCTTTTTCGCCGAGATTTTTACGTACCTCGCGGGTGGCACCAACGATATAGGTTTTGAACAGAGAATCGATCTGCAACTGCTCTCCTTTATCATCTTCGTAGAGAACCTTTGCGGCAAAAATCTTGTGTTTGCAGTGCTCGCTCCAGGTTTGTGCCAGAGCTTCAAGCTCGACATCGGTCACCATGGGGCCGAGTCCACAGGCTTTACGCTGAGCAATCACCGCAGAGTCGGTAAAGTGATCGCGAATGGTGTGCATTTCTTCCAGGGTCAGGGCTAGCATCCCATCACGACTGATCTGCAGTAGTTCAGCGTCGCTGACCTGCAGGTCAATCATGCGCACATCTCCAGTAGTCTGACCGATCACTCGAGGGATGGTGTTTGCATCAATTTCCGGTTCTGTTTCTCCGGCAGACGTGATCGTCCAGCGTTGAATCAGACCGTTGGCAAGCAGATCCGTAACTATCTTCTCTGCGAGAGCTTTATCGTCAAGCCCCTTAAAAAGATACTGGGTCGAGGTGTAGACGCCTTCTTCAGCGCCGAAAGGGCGTCCGGTGAGATATTGAATCGCTTCTTTTGCCGTTCGGCCGGTATTATCCGTTACACCGGGACGAAACCCAACCTCGACCAACATATCAAAATCTTGCGACAGCGGTTGATTGATTGCCACGTCCTGAATAACCGGATCACTGAAAGGGCCATGGGCGACCAGTTCAGCTTCTTTAGCAGAGAGCTGCGCATCAACGGCGTAGACGTCTTGGGTGCGAACGGATCGCAATGCGATGCCAAGATGTTCGCGGATGTCTTTAAGGGCTCGATTGCCTCGCGCATCGGTAACACCGCTTTTCAAGCCGACAACAATTTTCCAAATCATCTTTATAGCTCCGTAACCTTTTTGTGACTATTTTCCTGAAGTACAGCTGCGGTTTCGCTACCGAAACAGACGCTGATCATGGCCTGACAACCGACGATCACTTCCGCCCGGCACCCCTTTTGCTGGAGGGCTTGATGAAACAGGGTTGAAACCAGATTGCTGCAGTTGTTTTCGTCGCTCAGATGAGCAAGAAACAGCGCCTCTAGCCCCGGCCAACCAACCTCATTGAGCAAACGATGTGCCTCCATGTTGGACAGGTGCCCGTGGCGACTGCGAATTCGTTGTTTGAGCGCCCAGGGGTAGGTGCCATTGAGCAGCATCTGCTCGTCATGGTTGGCTTCCAGAATCAGAACCCGACATTGACGCAGACTTTCAGCAATCAACCGTGTCGGCATACCCAGGTCGGTTGCATAACCTATCTTGCCCTCTTGCGATTCGATCGTAAAGCCAACCGGATTGACGGCGTCGTGAGTCGTGGAAAATGACGAAATCAGCAAATTTCGAAAAGAAAAACTGTCGCCGGCATTAAATTCATGCAGTTGCGGAATCTTGCCGAGACGGGGCAGAGCTGAACAGGTTATGCTGTCTATGTAAACCGGCAGTTGGTGACGCCTGGCCAACGGACCGATGCCACCAACATGATCATGGTGCTCGTGAGTTACAAGTATAGCGTCAAGATCATCACAACATAACCCGAGATGTGCGAGTCGCCGCTCGGTTTCTTTCCCGGACAGACCAGCATCAATCAGGAGTCGGCTGTCGTCCGCTTCTACGAGAGTACTGTTTCCTCGACTTCCACTGGCCAGCAAACAGACGCGCACGGTTAATGTGTCCTTTCATCCTCAAGCAAGCGTTGTCCTTATACCGAAAACAGCAGGTTGCCGCAAGAACAAAACCGTCTCCTGTTTTTGTCAGATAAAGACCGGAAAGAGATAGGCAAGTCGGACATTTTTATGTATCTTTATCAACGGTACGTAGCAATTGATGCTGCAGAATCTTACACGAGAAATTCGGATGTCATTCTTTTACGTGATGATTCAATTATTAATCCTACAAGGAGGAAGCACATGTCTGTAAAAATCGCGATTAATGGATTTGGCCGTATTGGGCGTAACGTACTGCGGATAGCAGCACAATCGGACAGCCTTGATGTGGTGGCAATCAACGATTTGACCGATGCCGCCACTCTGGCACATCTGTTCAAATATGATTCTGTGCATGGCACCTTTGCCGGCGACGTCAGCACCGACGGTTCAAACCTGACGGTTAACGGCAAAAAAATTCAGATCCTCTCCCAACGCGATCCGTCACAACTCCCGTGGAAAGACCTGGGCGTTGAGATCGTTATTGAGGCTACCGGCATTTTCAGCGACCGCGACAAAGCTGCCATGCACCTGACCGCCGGAGCAAAAAGGGTGATTGTTACTGCGCCTGGCAAAGATGCCGACGTCACTATCTGTATGGGCATCAACGAAAAAGACTACCAGAATTCCCATCAGGTCATCTCCAATGCTTCATGCACCACCAACTGCCTTGCTCCGGTAGCCAAAGTACTACTGGAAAATTTCGGCATTGTCCGCGGCATGATGACCACTATCCACGCCTATACCAATGACCAGAACATCCTGGACCTGCCGCACAAAGATCTGCGCCGCGCACGTGCTGCCGCTATGTCAATGATTCCAACAACCACCGGTGCGGCTCGGGCAACCTCGTTGGTGTTGCCGACGCTTAAAGGGAAACTCGACGGCATGGCCATCCGTGTACCAACTCCCAACGTGTCTCTGGTCGATCTGGTTGTCGAAACAGAAAAAGAAACCTCCATTGAAGAAGTCAACCGAGCAATGAAGCAGGCATCAGAAAATGAACTCAAAGGCATTCTCGATTACTGCGAACTCCCTCTGGTTTCCCGTGACTTTAACGGTTCGTCAGCATCTTCGACCCTCGATGCCCTCAACACCAACGTTATTGGCGGCAAGATGGTCAAGGTTCTGGCCTGGTACGACAACGAATGGGGTTATTCCCACCGCGTTGTTGACCTGGTCAATTATGTGGCTAAAAAGCAGTAGTGTTTCCCCCTCACCCTGGCCCTCTCCCTCAAGGGAGAGGGGATAACCCAATGAGGATGTAACCATGTTCAACAAGCAAACCATCGAAGATATCGTTGTCACCGACAAGCGGGTTTTCTGCCGCGTTGATTTCAATGTGCCTATCGACAAAAAAGGCATTATTACCGACGACACGCGCATTCGGGCAGCGTTGCCAACCATCAGCTACCTGATTGGAAATGGTGCCAGGCTGATTCTTGCCTCCCACCTCGGGCGCCCTAAAGGCAAGCACGACCCCTCGGCAAGCCTTGCTCCAGTTGCTGCCTACCTGGGGGCATTGCTCGGGCAGCAGGTGATAATGGCTCCCGACTGTATCGGTGCTGAAACGGCGGCCCTGGCTGAAAAACTTGAATCCGGCCAAGTCATGCTGCTGGAAAACGTCCGCTTTCACAGCGGGGAAACCGACAACGATCCGGCCTTTGCCGCGCAACTGGCGACCCTGGCTGACGTCTATGTTAACGATGCTTTTGGCACTGCCCATCGTGCCCACGCCTCAACCGAAGGGATCGCCCACATCATCAAGCCGGCGGTTGCCGGTTATCTGATGCAGAATGAGCTGCAATACCTGGGGTCGGCACTTGACAATCCGCAACGTCCCTTCATCGCCATCCTTGGTGGCGCCAAGGTCAGCGACAAGATTACCGTCATTGAGAAACTGCTGGAAAAGGTCGACTCCATTTTGATCGGCGGCGGCATGGCTTACACATTCCTCAAGGCACAAGGGGTTTCTGTTGGTTCATCACTGGTGGAAGAAGATCGCCTGACCATGGCTCTTGATCTACTGGATCAGGCCAGGAAGAAAAATGTCAGTATATTCCTGCCCGATGATCACCTGGTGGCGGAAAACTTTGCCGCCGACAGCCCCTTTACAATGGTCTGCAATGATCAGTTTCCTGCTGCCGGCATGGGGCTTGATATCGGTCCACAAACCATAACCACCTACCAGAAACAGATCGCATCAGCCAGAACCGTGTTGTGGAATGGACCGATGGGGGTTTTCGAATTTGATGCCTTCGCCAAAGGAACCCTTGCTGTTGCTGAAGCCCTTGCAGCCAGCGACTGTCTGTCTATTATCGGTGGCGGCGACTCCGTTGCTGCGGTCAACAAGGCCAAACTGCAGGACAAGATGACCCATATTTCTACTGGCGGCGGGGCTTCTCTGGAGTTCCTTGAAGGTAAAGCGTTACCAGGGGTTGTTGCCCTATCCGACAAAGAGTAAACAAGGAGAAGTGTCATGCGTAAACCGATGATCGCCGGCAATTGGAAACTTCATAAAACCCTGAAGGAGTCGTGCCAACTTGCTACTGAACTGGTTCAGCAGCTGGCCACCATCGAAGATCGTGAGGTTGTTATCGCACCGGTCTTTACTTCCCTGGCCGGCGTTGCCGGTGAAATTGCCAATTCACCTGTCCAGCTAGCCGCACAGAACTGCTATCCGGCTGAAACCGGCGCCTTTACCGGCGAAGTATCCCCTGCCCTGCTCAAGGATGTCGGCTGTCAATACATCATCAGTGGCCATTCCGAACGCCGCCAGTTACTGAATGAAACCAATCAGTTCATCAATCAGAAAGTCAGCGCAACGATCAACGCCGGCCTTGGTGCCATCCTCTGCATTGGCGAAACCCTGCAGGAGCGTGAAACCCACCAGATGCTTGAGGTGCTAACGAACCAGATCAAAGAGGGGCTGGCTGGCATAACAGCGGAACAAATGGCAGACGTTGTCATCGCCTATGAACCGGTGTGGGCCATCGGAACCGGGGTCACCGCCAGTGATGAGCAGGCACAGGAAGCTCATGCCTTTATTCGCGGCTTATTGCAGGGGCTCTATTATCAGGAAGTGGCTGAGGCAACGCGCATTCTTTACGGCGGCAGCGTCAAACCGAACAATGTTGATGGCTTAATGGCCCAAAGTGATATCGATGGTGCCCTGGTCGGCGGTGCCAGCCTTAAGGCGGAGGACTTTATTCGTATCGTGCGTTTTGAATAATTTAAAAACAGAATATAGAATACAGAATACAGGAGTAAAAAGCTTGAGGACCTAAAGTCTATATTCTGAATTCTATATTCTGTATTCCGCCCCACCATTCTGCCCCCTATATTAACCCCAGCGACCGCAGCACAAACACCCCCAGCGTAATAAAAAACACCGCCCCCAGGGTGGTCATGGCAATGATAGCGGCGGCAAGGTGATGATTGCCGCCCAAAGCCAATGCCATGGGATAACTTGCCGCCGCCGTGGGTGAGGAGCTCATCAGATAGAGTACTCCCAGTTCCTGCCCACGCAGACCGATCAACACCCCCCCCACTGTAATGGCCAACGGAACAAACAGCAGCTTACCAACTGAAGCCCAATAAAGAGCGCGATCCCCTTTAAATTCGAGCAAGCGGATCGAAGCGCCGGCACACAACAGCGCCAACGGCAAGGTCATGCGGGCAAAGTACTCACCGGTGGTCAACAACAGTTCCGGAACCGGAATACGGCTCAACGATACCAGCACACCAATGACAATGGCAATAATCAGTGGGTTCTTGCCAATTTCAAGAAAAACCTGCACATTGCCGGATGGACCGGCCGTTCGATTGTGTCGCGTCAGTGTCATTACCGATAAAATATTGAAAAGCGTCGTTAAGGCAGCGAGATAAATTGAGGCAACTGCGACGACCTCATTACCGAACGCACTGAAACAAAATGCCAGACCGATGATCCCCATGTTGCCACGAAAGGCACCCTGAACAAAGACTCCCCTGTCAACGGAACTAGCAATCCAGCGCGTCATCAGACGATCCAGAACGACAAAGACAACAATGGTGGCGACAATCGCGTAACCGATGAGCAGGTAAGGAAGCTGATGGCGGAAATCGGTTTCAACCAGCTTGACAAACAGCAGACAGGGAAGTGTGACCTTGAACACCAGATCAGCACCAACCCTGGCAAATTCATCGTTGATCAAACCAATGCGCTTGAAAAAAATTCCCAAACCCAGAATGGTAAAAATCGGAGCAGTAATGGTAAGGGCAAAATAAAAATCTGTGGTCATATGGTATTTTCATAAACGATCGGCCTGATCAAAAAATGACCAGGCCGATTATCAAATCAAAGCAATAATCAAAAAACTATAGTTACGAATCTTTTAAAACATAACCGGAACCACGCACCGTGTGAATCAACTTTTTGTCGTAATCACGGTCGATCTTGTTTCGCAGATAGTTTACGTATACATCGATGATGTTGGTAAACGAATCAAAGGAATAGTCCCAGACGTTTTCTGCGATCATGGTGCGGGTAAGCACCTTGTTGGGATTGCGCATAAAGTATTCCATCAGGGCGTACTCCTTGGACGTCAGCTCAATCTCCTTACCAGCTCGCCATACCTTGTGGGTCACCGGGTCAAGGCGCAGATCGGCAAAATGAATCTCCGCGCCGCGATCAGATGTGCCGCGTCTGATCAGGGCACGACAGCGCGCCACCAACTCAGCAAAGGCAAAGGGCTTGGGCAGATAATCGTCAGCACCAATATCAAGACCCGTCACCTTGTCATCAACAGAGTCACGCGCTGTGAGACACAGCACCGGTGTATTGATATTCTGTTCGCGCAATTCACGAATGACGGCAATGCCGTCTTTTTTAGGTAACATGATATCCATCAGGATCAGATCAAATGTGCCGGACAAGCCCTTTTCAATTCCAGCCTCACCATCGAAAGCCAGCTCAACCTTGTAACCTTCTTCCTCAAGACCGCGCTGGATAAAACCGGCAACCTTTTGTTCATCTTCCACGACAAGAATATTCATTATTTACCTCCTTTACACGGTCAGGAACACTCCAAATGAACCGCTTAATGATGATCTACAATTCTAACCATTATAATTAATAGAAAGCAAGAGAGATCAACAATAGCAGGGTCTCACCTAACTCTCAAGATAAAAATGAATCATTTCTGCAACTTAGATAAGAAAAGAGAGCATATCTCCGGCAAACCGACAACGCAAACCCGATCAATCCTATAAAGATTAAACATTTACTACTTCGCGCACATGTCTACGCCGCACAAACAAAACCGCAGATTGACGCCGCCACAACGGAAAAGAGCCGCTTCCAGACGGAAACCAATTAGAACCGATCAGCGTCAACCAGATCGTGAAGACGCTCCGCATCCAGAAGCCTGATGATACGACCCTGAACCTCTATCAACTCTTCATCGGCAAGCTTCCGCAGGGTACGCGACAAAGTTTCGCTGGTCGTACCCAAATTGGATGCAAGCTGCGCCTTTGAAATGGACAGCTTGACCTGGTTGGAACCTTTCTGACTTGAGCTTATTAAATAACGAGCCAGTCGCGCAGGGACATCGCGAAAGGTCAGATCTTCAATCTGAGTAGCAAAGCTTCTTAAAAACCTTGACAGACCGGCGATCATGTTAATTGCCAACTGCGGATAACAATGGAGAAGACTGAGAAACTGATCTTTGGGAAAAAACAACAGGCTCGATTTATCGATACTCATGGCAAAAGCCGGAAATGCACCATCATCGAAAATGGCAGCATCAGCAAAACTGCTGTTCGGATGAATAACATGAAGAATTCTTTCGCGGCCATCGGGCGAAAGCTTGAACACTTTTACCTTACCGCTGACTACTACGTAAAATCCATCCGCGGTCTGCCCCTCTTCAAAGAGCAATTCACCACGATTAAATTCCCGGGGTTTCGTAATAGACAACAGCTTCTCCCGATCGTCTACAGATGTTCCGGCAAACAGATGACATTGTTTCAGCACACTGGATAAATTAACACTCATATTGTTGGTGTCCTTGCGAAAAATGGGCTTAATTTTTTTTTACATTTTTGCTAGAATGCGCGCAAATGAAGAAAGGAAATGAAAAGATGAAATATATTCAAATACTTATAGTAACAATTCTGGTGCTTGTCAATTCCACCCTGCCGGCTTTCAGTCGGGAAATCACACTTTACTGGGAGCCTAGCCCGAGTCCGGATGTCATCGGCTACAAGGTTTACTACCAACAGGGCACTCCTCAACTCCCGCTAAGCGGAACTGAAGCTGACCAGGGCTCGTCACCCATTGATGTTGAGAACTCCCTCATGGCGACCATCAGCGGACTGCAAGAAACGGTTGTCTATTACTTCTCGGTAACTGCTTACGACAGCAAATATAATGAGAGCACCTTTTCAAATATCGTCAGTACTGCCTGGATGCCCCCATTAGTCCATCCGCAAAAAGAAAGTATCATTGTCCCCTGGAATGTTACTTTTCAGTGGGATGCCGGACCTACGGAACACCATTTAAACTATACATTATATTACGGTACCGACAAAAATCAGGTCATCAATGCGGGAATTGCACCTTTCAGTTTTGGTACTTTCCCTAAAATGCCCGGGCCAATCCCCACCCAGGTCTTTCTTATTGCTTTTGTCATGCTACTGTTACTAACAACAGTGCCGGCAACCAACAAAAGAGTCCTCCGCACTGTCTATCTCAGAAAGACAGCTATCGCAGGGCTTTTTGTCTTCACACTGGTGGCTTGTGGCGATGGTGGCGGATCGGGTTGGTCAGGAGAAAGCCTGTCCTTTTCCTCTACGTCTCTGACCAGTGTTAATACCGGCAGTAGCACCAGCTACCAGACAGACAATCTGGAATCAGGAACAACCTACTACTGGAAGGTCGACGCACATAGTTCGACGGAACCAGGTACTGTCTATCATAGCGAAGTGTCCAGCTTTACGACCGAATAGCGGGGCATTGAAAAACGTTGTCGTGGTAGCTTTAACCTTGCCCCGACAGATACAGACCGTGTTTTTTCAACAAGTCGTACAGTGTCGGGCGGGTAACTGCCAACTGTTCCGCTGCTTTCTGGATATTCCCATCACAATCGTCTAGAGCGCGAACAAGAAGAGTTTTTTCGATCTGATGTCGCGCTTCCTTAAGGGTTAAGCCGGCAAAGGACCAAAACTCAGAACCTGTCACATTGCCTGAGTGGTCAGCAGCCTCAGTTTGTGTTGACTCCTTGTTGCTTTCAAATCCCAGGTCCCAGGCTTCTATCATTGGCTGCTCAGCCATAATAATGGCGCGCTTCAACTTGTTTTCCAGTTCACGGACATTACCGGGCCAGTCGTATTTGAGCAACCAGGCACGGGCACTAGCACTGAATCCACGAACTTTTTTTCCGTACTCCTGACTGTAGCGACGCAGAAAATAGTTGGCAAGGAGTTCAATATCATCACCTCGTTCCCGCAATGGCGGCAGGCTGATGGCGATAACGCCAATACGGTAATAAAGATCTTCGCGAAAACCTCCTGCCTCAATAGCCTGATGGATATCAGCGTTTGTTGCGGCAATAATTCGTGTATCCAGTGGAATATCCTCGCGTCCGCCGACACGCTGAATCACCTTCTCCTGTAAAAAACGCAGAATTTTAACCTGCAACTGAAGAGGCATCTCTCCTATTTCATCAAGGAAGAGGGTTCCCCCCTCAGCAAACTCAACCTTACCCTGAACACGACTGCCGGCACCGGTAAATGAGCCCTTTTCATGCCCGAACAGTTCTGATTCAAGTAAATTTTCCGGAATAGCGCCACAATTGATCGGGATGAACGGTTTTCCCTGTCGGATACCACGTTGATGTATTGCCTGTGCGACTACTTCTTTACCGGTACCGCTTTCGCCAAGAATCAATACCGGGACATTGATTGACGCAACTTTTTTAATCGTGGAAAACACCTCCAGCATGGGAGAACATTGGCCGATAATGCCGCTGTAGTCGCTTGTTGCCTGTTGGGCTGACAGATGCAGACGCTGATTTTCTTCCTCCAGTTCCGTCAGATGAAAAGCGCGCTCGAGAATGATGCGAATTTCGTTGAGATCGATCGGCTTGTGATAAAAGTCGTAAGCGCCCATATCTACGGCTGCAAGGGCATTTTTGTGATCTTCATTGCCGGAAAGAACGATAACCTTGGTCCCCGGGCTGTATTTGATCATCGCCTCAAGACATCGCAGCCCCTCACTGGCCCCATCTATGTCGGGAGGCAAACCGAGATCCAGGGTAACCACTCGAGGCTGAAATTGTTCAAAAAGGGACAAAGCCTCATCAACATTTTCGGCAAGATGAATCCGATATTGCTTGGCAAGGCCCCATTTGAGCTGCTTACGTATTTCCGGGCTGTCATCGACAATCAATAAGCTCTTCATGCATAACCCCAAATCTGGACATTGATCATTAGACTACTGGCTCGCTGCTGCCCTCAAACGCCAGAGGCAAGATAATAGTAAACTCCGTCCCCTCTTTCTCCCTGCTTTCGACACTTATCTCCCCCGCATGGGCTTCAACAATCTGCTGACACTGATACAAACCGATTCCGAAGCCATGTTTTTTTGTTGTTTCGAATGGCCTGAACAACTTATCACGAATGAATTCCGGACTCATGCCACAACCATCGTCCCTAACTTTAACCCAGCTCTTCGGCGATTCAATCCCGTAAGAAATATGAACGGAACTTCCGTCCCCGGTTGCTTCTCTTGCATTGAACAGGAGGTTGACCAGCACTTTGTAAATTTCTTCTTCATCAACGGCAATCATGACCTCCTGCGAGCCGGCAATCTCAATATTCCCCCCACAGGTTCCTGCTGCGTCTTCGATGATCTTGCGCAAGGAAACCGATGCGATAGCCAGTTGCGGCTTATCTTTTAATCCTTTCAACCGTGCTATCAGGGACTTCATATTGATCACCGTATTGCCGATCGTTTCGAGCATATCCTGCTGAAATTCCGGATTGTCGATATGCTCGTCCGCATTTTCCAGAAGCATGGATAATCCTGAGACCTGATTCTTCAGATCATGCAGAACAAATGTTGACACCTTGCCAACGGCTGCCAGCTCACGTGCAACCACCAGTTGATCCGCCAGACGCAGTCCCTGAACCGTCGCAATAGACTGCCGGGCGAGCATCCGCAACATATCGTAGTCTTCAAAAGTCAGTGATTCGTCGGGGTTGATCTGTTCACCCAACAGGACAAAACCGGCCAATTCATCATCAAAAAACAGGGGCACAATCAGAAAAATTTCTGGTTCAACAATGGATTCAAGTAAGGAACCACGCAGATCAGGGGCATCATCACGAAGGTTGATAATCCAATCCTTATCGCAAAAAATATGTATCAAAGGGTCATCTGACTTGAAAGGACGCCAGTCACGGGGGAAGTTGAATACAGCAACCGGAGAGTAAAGCTTCTCATCATAATCGTACAAATACAGGGCCGCCCCCTTGCAGGCCAATATGGAGCAAAAATGATCCAGAATAGCATGCTGAATCTGGTTCAGGTTCGCACCGTCAGCCCCATGACGGGCAAATTTTTCCCACTGCTCGCGGTAATCATATTTACTCTGATAAAAGTTCTTGTGCAGTAACACCTTGAACTTGCGCCGTAATCGTTCCGACAGGAACAGGACAGCCAGAGCGGCACTTCCAACCAGCAGTAGAATATTGATCAAGACTTTGGCGTCACCAATATTGAGGTAGCGTAATCCACCGCCGATCGAGCCAAGTAGAATCAGATAACCGCCCACCAGCAGTAATACAAACGAACGATGGGCAATACCACGCGACAGGGCAAGCTGGGCACCATCGCCTCGAACCAGCCGTGAATAACAAAACAAAATGACGGCGACGATAACCGCCACAGAACGAATGGAAATATAATCGACGTTGATTGACCGATAGAGCAGACTGTGACTGAAATAAAGAGCAAATGCCGCCATCAGCAAGCCGCTGGCAAGAACTTCGAGTTTGACTTTCCAGCGCTGAAGCTCATGCAGTCCGGCCAGGGTTCGCTCAAGCTGAACCAGGCCAAACACAAGAAACAACATCAATAAAAGATAAATAAAGAAACCGGGCGCCGTCAGGAACAGAATCCGCTCATCAGCGAAATCCGGTGAGAAGATCAGCTCCACTGAGGGTTGTATGATGGCGTAGATAAACAGACCAGCAAAAATCAACAGGGCTATCCAGAAACCAGGGCCACGATAAATTCGTGCATTATCACGAAAAGATGTCTTTGCATAGAAGTAACAGGCAAAAACAACCAACACCTCTAAAGGCAGGCCAATATTTCGTAACGAGTAGATATTCTCGGGTGTACGCAGGGCAGAAAGGTCAATAAAACTGAGCCAGCCAAGAGCGATCAAAGCAGTAATAAAAAGAACCGTCGCCGCGGTGAAAGATCTGCGTATCAGCAAAATCAGCACCGCAACGGGACAGATCAGAACATTGAACCAGAGGAGAATTTCTGTCAGCATCAGTTCATCTCAACAAGCCGTCAGGTGGCGGTATTATCTGTTTGCATTTTCTTGTTTAATGCCGGCGAATATTCAGGTACCAATTGTTTCAGGCCCTGCCCTACTGCCCCATAATCAAGAATTTTAGCGCTTTCAACCAGCTGGGCTATCTGCTTCACCAGTTGATCGTGAGAGGGGGTAACTGAGCGGGCAATACAGATTTTCTTATGCGGCGTGGGCAACACCCCTTCATCGTCAAGGAGCAGTTCTTCATACAGCTTTTCACCCGGGCGCAGACCGATGTATACAATATCAACATCTTCGTAGGGCACAAGACCGGAGAGACGAATCATTTCTTCAGCCAAACTCTTGATTTGAACCGGTTCCCCCATATCAAAAAGGTAGACCTCGCCACCCTGCCCCATGCTGCCGGCCTGTAGCACCAGTTGAGTTGCCTCCGGAATCGTCATGAAGAAACGGGTCACTTCCGGATGGGTCACCGTCACCGGACCACCTGCTGCAATCTGTTGTTTGAATGTTGGAATAACGCTCCCGTTACTGCCCAGTACGTTGCCGAAACGTGTCGTAATAAAAGCGGTTTTTGACCTTTTATTGAGAGACTGTACATACATTTCCGCTATGCGTTTGGTCGTCCCCATGACATTGGTTGGTCGCACCGCCTTGTCCGTCGATACCATGACAAACTTTTCAACCCCATAATAATCAGCCGCGTCCGCCAGCAGAACAGTCCCTTGCACATTATTATTCACCGCTTCCGCCGGATTCATCTCCATCAGCGGCACATGCTTGTAGGCCGCGGCATGAAATACCACCTGAGGTTGTTGCTGATCAAAAATCACGTCGACCCGCGACCGGTTACGAATATCACCGATGACAGGGACAATAGGTATATTTTTAAATTCATTGGCAAGTTGACGTTCAATCATAAACAAAGGTGTTTCAGCATTTTCGAAGAGAATCAGCTTCGAGGGGTTGAATCGTACGACCTGCCGACAGATTTCACTACCGATACTGCCGCCGGCCCCGGTAACCAGAACCCTTTTTCCGGAAACATAATTTTGAATATCTTTACAGTCGAGGTGAATTGGTTCCCGACCGAGCAGGTCATTCAGATCGACCTGGCGAATCTGCTGCACCGTAACACGCCCGTCGATCAATTCCCCCACACCAGGCAGAACTTTGAATTGACATTTTTTGTTGCGGCAATGATTAACAATCGACCTGATTTCCTTACCCGTTGCCGACGGGATTGCGATAACAACCTCATCGATCTTGTGCGCAACAACCAACGCTTCCAGATCGTGCTGCGTACCAAGCACCTTAAGGCCTTGAAACAGTGCCTGGCGTTTGGCAGGGTCATCATCAACAAAACCGACCAGGTTAATATCCAAATGCGTATTTTGCCTGATCTCTCTGGCAATCATCTGACCGGCATCACCGGCACCGACAACGAGTACCCGTTTGGTCTTGTCCGTGCTTCCTGGTTGCCGCCAGGGTCGATAAGCTTCGCGGATTGCCCGAGTAGCGAAACGGATACCACCAACAAGCAGAAAACAAAAAATCCCGTCAAGTACCAGAACCGAACGCGGAATGAGATTAAGACGATAGACCAGCACGGCATAAACAACAAAAATCAGCGAACCGAGCAGATTCGCTTTAACAATCTGCACCAGATCCGGCATGGAAACATAGCGCCACCAGCCCCTGAATGCTCCGAAAAACCAGAATGTACTCAGCTTGATGACGACAACGGCCGGCAGCAGCTCAGCAATCCGGCCACGATACATAGGAGGTATGGTCAAATCGAAACGTACAGCGTAGGCGAGCAGTAATGATGCGACGATGATCAACGTTGTTAACGCGAAGGTAATGACAAGGCGATAACGCTGCATCCGTTGAATATGCTTATCCATGAACGGCAACCCCCCGAAAAGTGTAAAGCCTGGATTGAATCTATGATTGGTTACGGTAGCAGATTAAAGCATAAATTCTGCAGAGATGGCAGTAAGATTTACATGAAAGGGGCAAAACTTATTGAACGCAGATAAAAGCAGATATACACAGATAAAGTGCACAAAGGCGCAGAAGACACTCGCTATTGACCTTCGCCGCGTCGAAAAGCCTTTAATCATTTTTTTGCCGGTAGAGTAGAGAGCAAACCAGCCATACTCAGCTGATCTGCTCCCCCTCGTCAAACCGGACATGCAGATTTCCCGCATCCGGCTTTCCTATTGTCTTAACATCATTACTATC
>SLDV01000021.1 GCA_007125165.1 Geobacteraceae bacterium
ACCGACTGCGCCATTGGCAAACGCACGACTGCGACGATCCTGACCAGCGCTCTAAATGATTGCGGTATCAAGACGGTCATGATTGGAACCGGTCAGACCGGTTTAATCCAGGGAGCTCGCTACGGCGTTGCCCTCGACGCCGTTCCTTCCCAATTCTGCGCCGGTGAGTTGGAAGCAACGATCATCGAAGCGTTTGAAAATGAAAACCCTGATGTCATCATTATCGAAGGGCAAGGATCTTTGAGTCACCCGGCCTTTTCATCATCATCCTTCATCCTCCGGGGCAGTTGCCCTAACGGCGTGGTGTTACAACATGCACCGCGGCGCGACAAACGTTGTGACTTCGAACAGATGGCGATGCCGGACCCGGCGACGGAGATCAATCTTATTCAGACCTTTTCAGACACGAAGGTCATCGGACTGACGATCAATCACGAGGGCATGAGCGACCAGGAGGTCAGTACTGCGATCATCCGGTATCAGCATCATCTCGGTATCCCGACGACAGATGCCTTGACCCGTCCTACTGAACGCTTGGTGGAAATGGTCCTCTCGGCCTTCCCGGAACTCAAGTGGAAGCTGACCGCAAACGCATGATGCCGGCTCCACGATTAGAAATTGATCTTGAAAAAATCCACCATAATGCCGACACCCTGGTTAAGCGCCTGGCCCGGCGCGGCATCTCGGTGACAGGTGTTTGCAAGGCGACGCTGGGTTCGACCGAGATTGCAAACGCCTTGCTGCAGGCGGGAGTGAGTTTCCTGGGCGACTCACGTATTGAAAACATTGAAGCCATGCGGCTTGCCCATGTACCTGCAAAGATGGTCTTGATTCGCTCACCGATGCTCAGCCAGGTGAAGCGAGTCATCATGTCTGCCGATGTAAGTTGCAATACAGAAGTCGAGGTTATCAGGCAACTTTCACAGGTAGCACAGAAAGCCCATCGTACCCACGGGGTTGTTCTCATGGTCGAACTCGGAGACCGTCGCGAGGGCATCATGCCCGAAGACCTGATAAAGACCGTACGTCAGACGCTGTGTTTGCCGAACATTGTGCTGAAAGGGATTGGTACCAATCTCGCCTGCCGCTGCGGAATCGCTCCAGATGCCAGGAACATGGCAGAACTTTCGGCTCTTGCAGAATTAATTGAAGCGACATTTGATCTCAAGCTGGAGGTTGTTTCAGGGGGAAATTCGGCAAATCTGGAATGGGACTTAAGTGGTGCCAAGACAGGAAGGATCAACAATCTCCGTTTGGGTGAGGCAATCCTGCTTGGCTGCGAAACACTGCATCGCCAACCGCTCGACGGCCTTTTCACCGATGCCTTTACCCTTGTCGCAGAGGTGATCGAATCCAAGGTCAAACCATCACAGCCATCGGGCACAATCGCCCAAACTGCATTCGGAGAGGCCTCGGCTGTTATCGATCGAGGACTGATCATGCAATCGATTCTCGCCTTAGGCCGTCAGGACACCGACCCGAACGGCCTGCTACCCCCTGCCGGAATAGAGATTATGGGGGCCAGCAGCGACCACCTTATCCTGGTATCCGACAGCCGCGCCTTGTCGGTTGGCTCGGAAGTGTCATTCCAGCTCAACTACAGTGCGCTAGTCCTGGCAATGACCTCGCCCTTTGTTGCCAGGGTTATAAAAAGTCCAGCTTTGCACAGATAAGGTGCCGGTGCGATACGATGCTCCCGGACTGTCTACCGCTGGAATTTCTGTTACTGTTGATCACATGATGTTAAATTCTTCACCGCCTGGGAGCTGACATGGATTCCATCATTCCGACCTACCGATCACCCGATTTCTCTATTCTGTCTCTGCGCGATGCGCCGACAGCTCGAACTGAACCGGTGCTCCGGGATGGTGTCGTTCCGCGAAATTTTCACGGAACCTCGAACCATCCGGAATACGTCCATTTGGGAGGTGGCAACTGGCTGTTGGCACCGGAAAGCCGGATGGACGCGGTTCTGCGACTAAAGGGAGAAACCCTCGAAGCGGTTGAGGCGCGACGGGTGAAACAGGGAGATCGGGTGGTGGTTGGTCGCACCGAAAACGGGGAAGAAGGGATCTATGTCCACACGACAGGATTCGATCTTCCGGTGGAAATTGCGGCCGAAAAATTCAGCTTTCGCACCCGCGGCACCCGTGAGACCCCTTTTTCCCGTTCCTACGATGATCTTTATCGGGTACTGCGTCATGATCGCGACCATGGGTACATTGCCTGGGTACTCGGTCCGGCGGTGGCCTTCGACAAGGACAGTCGCAATGCCATGCAGGGACTGATTGAACAGGGTTACTGTCAGGCGCTACTCGCCGGCAACGCGCTCGCGACCCATGATCTCGAAGCAGCGTTGTTCGGTACCGGTCTTGGTCAGGATATCTACAGCCAGCAACTCAAAACCCTCGGCCACTACAACCATCTGGATATCATCAACCAGGTGCGCCAACATGGGTCGATTGCTCGTACCATCGCCGAGCTGCAGCTTAACAACGGCATCATGTACGCCTGTGAAAAGCAGAAAATCCCATATGTTCTGGCCGGTTCGATTCGCGATGACGGTCCGCTGCCGGGAGTGATTGCCGATGCTTATCGGGCGCAGGATGCGATGCGGGTTCATGCCCGCAAGGCGACCACGGTCATCGCTCTTGCTACCCAGTTGCACACCATCGCCTTCGGCAATATGACGCCGAGCTACCGGATACTGGACAACGGCGTTGTCAGACCGGTCTTTTTCTACATCGTCGATATGAGCGAATTCAGCGCCGACAAGCTGGCCAACCGTGGCTCGGCCCAGGCAGTAGCCATCCTGACCAATGTCCAGGATTTTATGATGAATCTGTGGCACAACCTGAAATCGTGACCGCCTTGAAACATACTAGGTGAACCCATCAGGCAGGGCACCATCCAGGTCAACGGCATGCCGCATGGATCGCAGAGCCGGAGAGGTTGAAGCCGCGGAGGAATGCCTGGCCGATTCTAAGCAGGCGCACTGCGGCATTTATATGAGCGGCATGATGGTGATGCGGCAGCACTTCAGTGTTGTGCGTACTCGACGTTTCCTTCGTTAATTCATCGATAGCGGCAGAGATGTTCATATCAGCTTGTCAGTCGCCGCAGGGCTCCCTGCTGTTGAAAAATAAAAAAGGGCTGTCAATGCGTGTGACGCATCAACAGCCCTTTCAAATACAAAGCCCACCTACTGGTGGTCTTTACCTGACCTGGATTTTTTATGAGTTGTCAACACGGACAGCACACTTCAATACCGGTTTGAAGTGGCCTGCACACAGCTTGTCAAGACGACCTTCTGCGCCCCATGCCGATTTGACGGACGAAAATACCGGGAAAATAATTACCCGTCAAGAATATTTTTCAGCCCTGGGGGCTGGCAGGCAGATTCGGTACTTTTGCCAGCGAAAAAACAATAAGGCGCTCACCGGTGACGGTACTTAAGTCGGTATGCAGGCTGATCACCGGAACACCAACAACATCCTCGACAATGGCATCGAGCATCGGTCGCCCTTTTTCCAAAAGCGCGTGGCGCATCCGCTTGATCAATTCTCGACCGATACTGGCCTCACTTGTCTCGGCGAGTTGGTACTCAGCTCTGGTCAGCACTCCTTTCAGCCGGACAATGACCATGTCATCAATGATGTAGGTTTTTGTCTCCAGGGGGCCTCGCCCCATGTATTCTTTTTCAAAGCGAATAATTGCATCGCTGATCTCGGCTTCGAGCTGCCCTTTGGTTTTTATCATCTTATTGTAGTACCTCTTTACTAAAGTTATATGCGCGGCAGGTGCTGTTCATAAATATCAAGCAGGCCAACTCAGTTGCTACGCGCTACCGATAGGTATAGTCAAAAACGTTTAGAAAATTAACATGACCAGAAACTGATTCAAGGGGTATTTTGTTATGTGGCATGAAAAAGCTTTGAAAGAGCTTGACCTGGATTTCATTATAAATTGTTTCCGGTTTCAAAACAGGCACTGATTGAACTATTGGTGGTGGGCCATGGGAAATTTCCGGCAAAAACCAGAGAACTTGACAGCCGCCTAGGTTGGCATTTCACCTTCGAGGGAACAATATTTGACCCCCTCCATGATAGCATGTTGAGCCAGACCCGCCCCTGCTTCAGCATACATGTTAAAGGCAATCACTCCCAGCTCCGCCAGATGTTTGACTTCATCAGCATAGCGGGCAACAGCGACGACTTTGCAGTTAAAGCCCAGGTTGCGTATTTGGTGAGCCGCGTAAATGTTGTTGTGGTGGTTGGGCATGGCCAGCAGGATCAATTCCAGATGGCGGTCGCGTTTCAGCTTATACCAGAAGTCGGTATCGCTTGCATCACCGACCAGCACGTTACGCTCACGCTCTCGATGAAAATCAACTCGCGCCGGGTTATGTTCAATACCGATAATTCGATTCTCATAGAGCGGTGCCAGTTCATCGTAGGCGCCGCCGCCGATACGCCCCATACCGATAACCAGAACTCTGGCACTGGTAATATCAATGATTTTATCACTGGGATGTACCTGCGCGGTTTCAAAGGTTTTAAGTCGCTTCCGTGTGCGCTGGTAGATCTGCTCGGCCTTGTAGCTGAACGGAGAGGCCAGGGCAAAACTGATACTGACCGCAAGGGCAATAATCAGCACCCATTCAACCGGCAGAAGCCCCTTGGCAGCACTCATGGCAGCAACAATCAGGCCGAATTCAGAATAATTGGCCAGGGTCAGCGAACTGAGGAGCGAACTGCGGGTGCGCAGACCAAAACGACCGATAATAAAAAAATAAAGAGCTGTCTTAAGCGGTAGCAGCAGACACAATCCAACAGCCAGACTAACAATTGATAGACTTGGTAAACCCTGCATACCAATGGATAGAAAAAAACCGACCAGCATCAACTCTTTAAAACTGAACAAGGCCTTGGAAAGTTCTCCGGCTTTAGGGTGGCTGGCAATTAATACGCCGACAATAAGGGCCCCCAGATCAGGTTTCAGCCCCACCAGGGAAAAAAGTTCGGCCCCGACACCCAAAGCGAAGAAGAGTCCGCAAAGGATCAGCAATTCTCCATGCCCTGCTGCATCAAGTAGACGAAATAGCAGCGGACGTAAAAAAGGAAGTAGCAATACAGACAAGGAAAACAGCCCCGGATATTTGCCTTCGCTGACCGACATGAACACAACGGCAAAAATATCCTGCATGATCAGAATTCCGATAGCAATTTTGCCGTAAAAAGCACTCAGATCCCCTTTGTCTTCAAGAATTTTAACGGCGAAAACGGTACTGGAAAAAGACAGGGCAAAGCCGAGAATTATCAGAGTAATCAGCGACAGATCGAGTAGGGGAATGCGAAAGAAATTTTTCCCGACCAGCAAGACGCCGGTCATCATTGCGGTGGAAATGACCATATGGGCGATTGAGGTTCCCCATATCTCTGCCTTGGCCAGACCGCGCACATCCAGCTTGAGACCGATGGAAAACAACAACAGTGTCACACCCATTTGAGCAACCAGCTCCAGCCCTGCGGGTTGTTCAAGTCCAACCATATGGTAGGCAAAGCCGGCAAGTAAAAAGCCCACCATGGGCGGAAGCCCCAGGCGGCTTAAAAGTAAACCGAAGGCAAAAGCAAAGCTGATTAGAATAACAAGCATTAAAACCTCTAAGGTTTGATTGCGGCCAATACAGCCGCTTGGAATATTTCAGGTTGGGTGTGCGCAGATCTTAAATTATCGTGCCATGTCGATCCAGTTTAAAATAGCTGCGGCAGCAGACGATCAATTTGTTCAAAAATAAAACTGTCTGCACGGATGACAGGAAAAGAGGACGGAAATATTTTTTGAGCCACTCTGCAACCTAATCGAGTTGAGGCGTCGACACGAAACTCCCAACTGGATGACCTATCAAGTGAGCGAACGTCCGATAAGTCGCGCCGGATTATTTCACAGGCTAACAGAGGGTAGACAGGGTGCGGGTTCGCATTACCAGGAAACCCGTCCCTGATCACCAAGCGGGCATGTTCAGGGGCAGTAAAGGGACGGATCAGCATCCTTGTCTGCCGCCA
>SLDV01000153.1 GCA_007125165.1 Geobacteraceae bacterium
CAACCATCAACCATCAACCATCAACCATCTTCCTCGCCGTCATCATCCTGTCTGAAATCGAGCAGAATCATGCCGTTAAAAACCTCATCACGATAAATTTCCAGCCGTAGCAATCTGCCGTCACGATCAATCGATACCTGGCGCCCTTCAATGCTGGTAGCACGTGGTTCCCAACTGCCGTTATGACCAGCCAGGGCGAAACGGTAGCGCGGCGAAGGTTCAATCTGGACATGAGAAGCTACTGGCAGGATCGTTCCTGGCGCCACCAGTTGACTTTTCCCATCGATGATCATGGGGATTGGTTCGAAGTAGGAGTCGATCTTGACCTGGCGCGGGCGCAGCAGGGCGAGGCGATTATTGCCGTAGTGGATGCGATAGCCACCGTCTTCCGGCTGCAGCGAGATCAGGGGGTTGATGGCGCTGATGCCGTTTTGCGGATTGGCTGGAAGGGGGAAGTTGTAGAGAGTGTGGTGCATTTTGTTGAGATCCAGATGAATTCGCCCCTGGGCCAGGGTCATTTGCGCATCTTCACGAATAACCTGGGCGACCGCCTGTGGTGTGAGTTCAAAGTCACGGGTAAATTTGATGCCAACCGTGTCCATCAGGGCTTCCAGGGCGACGAGGTGATAATAGGTGCGGATATGAACAGGGTGGGTCTTGCTTGCTTCGATTGTCAAGGCCGGCTTGTCGTGACGCAGGGCAAACCAGCTCAGAGATTTACGGGTTGGTGCCTCAGGGTTCAAGGTGGCGGTGTGCATGTTTTTGATCTGGAAATGTTCATTGGCGACCAGAACGGCGCTTCTGGTTCGGTCGATGATGGCGGCGGCAAGATCATGGAGTGCGCCGAAGCGGACCCCGGGGAGAGCTTCCTGATCGATCACAACAGACTGCCCCCAGCGGTAAGGACCGCGTTCGCGACTGAGTCGGGTGGGATGATAGAAGCCGCTGCCGTCATGCAGATTGACCAGAAGATCGAACTGATGATTGCGAACGATGGTTTTCAGTCTGTTAACAGGGGCGAACAGGGGGTCGTCGCGGTCAACGCCGGCGAACTTGAGGTTCATTTCACCCCGTTCGCGCAGCAGGATCGCCTCCGGGTTCAGGTCGGGAGCAACCCACAATTGTCCAGATCGGATCTGGTAGCGGGTTATCAGGGTTGCAGCGGCGTGAATGCCGCCGGGCTCGTCACCATCGATGCCGGCGGTGATGAACAGCGTGGGTCCCGGCGCGACACCGTTAATGCGGACAAAAGAAAACTCCGCCGCTGCCGGAATCGACCACAGCAGGGTCAGAAGGAGCACTGAGAACAAAGGGCGCAACAGGTAAGAGACAGGTCCGGGCATCAGCGATTCCTTCGCAAGGCAGTGAAGCGAAGGGGTATTCTAGGGAAAGGATGGGTGGTCTGTAAAGGTTTTTAGTTTAAGGAGGGCGACCGCAGGCGATCGCCCTCCTTGGGTAATGCTGATTGACTGGAGCTACGCCTGTCTACGGCGCAGCTGTAACCCAGGCAGGGATGGTGCCGATGGTAATATCAAAGATCGGTATTGCCAACAGGTAAGTGGCTGTAACGGCGATGATAATGCTGAGAATGTTGAGCCCGAAGCCGCTTTTGGCCATCTGCGGAATGGTGACATAGCCGGAACCGAAAATAATCGCATTCGGCGGTGTTGCCACCGGCAGCATGAAGGCGCAACTTGCGGCGATGGCCGCCGGGATCAGCAGCAGTAGTGGGTCCTGCCCCAGGCCGATAGCTACCGCCGAAAGAATCGGCATAACCATGGCGGCGGTCGCAGTGTTGGAGGTCAGTTCGGTCAGGAAGATGATCAGGGCCGCCACGGCGATGACCAGGATCAGCACCGGAGCGTTCTGCAGCAGGCCGACCTGCTCACCGATCCAGTGGGCCAGTTTGGTGTCGCTGAACCCTCTGGCCAGGGCCAGGCCACCACCGAAGAGCACGAGAACCCCCCAGGGCATTTTGCTGGCCCAGTGCCAGTCCATGACAAAGATGTTCTTTTTCAGGTTGATCGGAATCAGGAACAGTACCAGGGCGCCACACATGGCGATGGCGGCATCAGTTACCATGGCCGGCTCAGGGAACAGAAAACCGAGCTGCTTGCGGAAGATCCAGGCCATGGCTGTCAGAAAGAAAACCAGTCCGGTCCAGCGTTCGCCGGCATTCATGCTGCCCATTTTTCGCAGTTCATCGTTGATCATATCGCGACCACCTGGAACCTTCTTGAGCTTCAGCGGGTTGGCAACCTTGATCAGCCACAGCCAACACAAGGGTAGCATCACCAGGACCAGAGGGACACCGAAGCTCATCCACTGGGCAAAAGAGATATCATAGCCATAGGTGCGGTTGAGGAAGCTGGCCAGCACAGTGTTGGGCGGGGTGCCGATCAGGGTGGCGACGCCGCCGATGGAGGCGGCGTAGGCAATGCCGAGCATCAGATTCAGACCGAAATTGAAGTTGCCCTGGGAGAAATCGATGGTTTTGTCGAGACCTTCCTTTTTCCCTTCGTCGATAACGTGGGTAATAATCGCCAGGCCGATGGGCATCATCATTACCGTGGTTGCCGTATTGGAGACAAAGGCCGACAGGGCTGCCGTCGCGATCATGAAGCCGAGGATCAGGCGGGGTGGCGAAAAGCCGACGACCTTGACGATATTCATGGCAATGCGGCGGTGCAGATTCCAGCGCTGCATGGCGAGGGCGATAATAAAGCCGCCCATGAACAGGTAGATCAGATGGTTAGCGTAAGGAGCGGCAGCATTTCCCGTAGACATGATCCCCATCATCGGAAACAGAACAAGCGGCAACAGGCTGGTGGCCGGAATCGGCAGCGACTCACACATCCACCAGGTTGCCATCAGCAGGGCCACTGCCGCCATTTTCTGGGCTGCCGGCTCCATTCCGGCCGGAGTCGGAATGATCAGCATCAGGGCAAACAGCAGGGGCCCCAGCCACAGGCCAAGCTTTTGACGACGGCTGTACTCGCGCGGTTCGTCGTCATCGCAACCGTCAGGCGTGCACTTGACGTTATGCTCCGAGGGCGCTTCCTCCATTTCGTCAGCAAGGTCTACATCTTTTTCCTGACGGCTTTTACTGAACAGCACATACTCGCCAGCCAGCTTTTTTGCCATCGCCCTGGGGCTGAAAATAAACAGGGATTTGGTTTCGTCATGCATTCGCCAAAGGCGATCCCAGACAGTAGCAATCATATATATCTCCTTAAAGTGATATGGAAAAAAACGCGGTAAACGCGCAGGTGAAAGAAAACTCTCCCGACTCAAGCAAAAGCAGAGCCATGTTGCTGAAAGTAGAACAGTGAATCAGGGAAAAATGTGCCTAAGTAGCTGAAACGCTGTGGTGAAAAAAATATCGGGAGAGGCGACTGGGCGCAGAAAAAACAGTGTTCGCATAACCGTTGCCTGTTTCGATGAGAGCCGCGGTTCGCCAAAGATGGCGAAAAACGGCCCAAGGCCGGTTCTGTGGCCCTGTCAGAACGAAGTTTGAAAATTATTGCCCTGCGGTACCGTAAATGTCCGTCCAGACGGGGAATTCCTGATTTATTCGGGACCGTAACGGGATGCTGTATTGAAAAGCATCTTGAGGCCGGTATTGGCGTCGTATTGCTTTGCCTGACTAGAACTAACCTTCCGCTTGAACCCTTCTCCTGGGGGAGAAGGTGGCTGAAAGCCCCCTCACTCTGCCTCTCTCCCTCAGGGAGGGGGGGATAGGGTTGCATCTACGGAAGATTAGTTCTAATCAGTTTACTTTATGGGCGCAACCCGGTCCGGCAAGGGTATGTGTGGCAGGGCTTTTTTCTTGACAGTTGTGGTGGGGGCGGGATATAGTCCGGCGTTGCGGCGCAATTCGTGCGTCTGCGGAGTGTGGAAGAATCTTCAAAGAGGAGAAAGTCAACAATGTATGCGGTGATCAAGACCGGAGGAAAACAATACAAAGTTTCCGAAGGCGACCTGTTCAAGGTCGAAATGATCGAAGGCGCGGTGGGCGACACCGTCGATCTCGATCAAGTCCTCATGGTCGGTGGCGCAGAGGTTAAACTCGGAACACCTCTCGTACCAGGTGCCAAAGTCAAGGCACGGATCGTTGCCCAGGAAAAAGACAAGAAAATCCTTGTTTTCAAATCCAAGCGGCGCAAAGGGTATCGTAAAAAATACGGCCACCGTCAACCCATTACCCGACTTAAAGTCGCGGCGATCGAAGTTTAGGAGGCGATTCTTATGGCTCACAAGAAAGCAGCCGGTAGTTCCAGGAACGGTCGTGACAGTGCCGGCAAAAGGCTGGGTGTCAAGCGCTTCGGTGGTCAGCAGGTGACCGCGGGGTCAATCCTGGTGCGTCAGCGTGGCACTACCTTCCATGCCGGTAACAACGTTGGTTGCGGCAAAGATTACACCCTGTTTGCTCTGTCTGACGGGGTTGTGACGTTTGAAACAAAAGCCAAAGGGCGGAAGCAGATCAGCGTCTACGCGGCCTGATCCTGTTTTTGTGATGTCTGGTTCTGAAGAACCCGGTACTGCCTGTCAGTTACCGGGTTCTTCAGTTTGAGTGCGGTTATTCCGGATACGGGTTGGCAGGATATGAAGTTTGTTGATCAGGTAAAAATTGACGTCAAGGCCGGCGATGGTGGTCGTGGCTGTGTGTCATTCAGGCGCGAGAAGTTTATCCCCAAAGGGGGTCCTGACGGTGGCGACGGCGGCAAAGGGGGGGATGTTGTCTTTATTGTCGATGGCGGACTTTCAACCCTGCTTGACTATCGTTACATGCGTCACTATCGGGCCGCAAACGGTGCCGCCGGCATGGGTAAAAACATGCACGGCAAAAGCGGAGAACGACTTGAGTTGCGCGTGCCGCCCGGAACCCTGGTCTATGACGATGAGAGTGGGGAGTTGCTGGCCGACCTGACCGAAGATGGGCGCGAGTTGCTGTTTCTCAAGGGGGGTCAGGGTGGCCGCGGTAATGCTCGCTTTGCCACCAGTACCAATCGCGCACCACGTCATGCCCAGCCGGGGATACCGGGTGAGGAGAAAAGCCTGCGGCTGGAGCTGAAACTGATTGCCGATGTCGGGCTCGTCGGTCTTCCCAACGCGGGCAAATCGACACTGATCGCGGCGATTTCAGCAGCCAGACCGAAAGTTGCCGATTATCCCTTCACTACTCTGGTGCCAAACCTGGGTGTTGTGCGCTATGGCGGGCATAAAACCCTGGTAGTAGCTGATATCCCCGGATTGATCGCCGGTGCCAGTCAGGGGCAGGGTCTGGGCACCCGTTTTTTGCGCCATGTCGAGCGGACCGACCTTTTTCTGCATCTGGTGGATTCGTCCTGCATGCAGGAAGGGGATGCTTTCGATAACTTTCAAATGATCAACAACGAGCTGCGGCAGCACAATGAGTCTCTGGCGTTGAAGCCGCAATTGGTGGTGCTGACCAAAATAGACATTTCCGAGGTGCGCGAGCGGACTGACGAACTCCGGCAGCATTTCGAATCGCTGGGTTATCCGGTTCTGGCGATTTCGGCCGTTACCGGCGAAGGAGTAAAAGAACTGGTCAATGTTCTTGGCCGCGAACTGGATCGCCTGCGCCGTGGTGATGCGGTTGCGGACGACGAGTGATTTTGTTTGACTGGATATCTTTTCCGCTCCAGTCAGGCGGATAGCCAGATTTGTTTAATCATCCGGGAATCCAGGAAACAGAAGACAGGAGACAGGAGAAAACCTGTTGAATCAACAAGCTTTCTTTCAAATTCTGAATTCTATATTCTGAATTCTGCTCCCCCGCAGTTTGTTGCGGGATAGTTCTTTTCAAACAACTCTATTGCTTTGATATAGAATGAAACCTTATGCGAAGTGCTCTTTTTTCTCATGTCAAGCGGGTCGTCATCAAAATCGGCAGCGGCGTTATCTCCAATGCGGATGGTCTTGAAAATGACAGAGTGGCGGCTATTTCTGAAGATGTCTGCCAATTGCTC
>SLDV01000073.1 GCA_007125165.1 Geobacteraceae bacterium
CGAGTAAATATTGTTCCAGCCGTGTCGATGCCACTGGACGTCGTTGCTCATCGTGGCAGACCCGAACCAGATACCGGCGTCCAATCTGCATCGGTTCCTGCTGTTCCTTTGCCGGGACAAGAATATCCTTATCGAGCCCCCAGTCGAGGAAGGCCCCCTGTGGTCCTTTGCTCTTGACCTGCAATAGGGCATATTCTCCCACCTGTGCCATCGCTTTTGCTGTTGTCGCTCGCAGTTTGTGAGTACGATCCAGGTAGAGAAACACCATCACAGCATCACCTGTCTGTGGTTCTGCCGGGCATTCACTGCGCGGTAGCAGTAGCTCTTCTCCCGCGGCATCGAGCCAGACTCCCGCTGTAGCGATGCGGGTAATGGTAAGATGGTAATAATAGCCCGGTAGCAGCATTGGTCATTGGTCTCCTGATGTGGCCGGTGTTGTTTCCGGTATAAATATCCGCCGACAACTGAAATAGCCGAGGACACAGATCCCGCCCAGCAGCAGCAGGAAGGAGCTCCAGCCGAATTGTCGATAAATGATGCCGGGGGCAATAGAACCGATACTGCCGCCGGCGTAATAAAAAGCCACGTAAAGTCCGTTAGTCAGACCGCGATGGTTGTTGCCGGCCATCTGGTTGACCAGCCCTGAAGCCGTGGTATGGACCAGAAACATGACACCACAGAAAAGGAACATGGAAACAAAGAGAATTGCAACAAAAGGGGTGGCCAGGCAGGCCAGAACCGCCCCGAGTAACAGCAGCCCGCCACGAATGACCGGCACCTCCCCGCCCCAGTAACGGATCAGCCAGGGTGCGCCCAGGGAGGTGGCGATTCCCATCATGTAGCCGGAATAAATCAGGCCGATGCGCATGGAGTCGGCCTTATCGCTCAAATCGGTGAGGCGAAAGGGGATAAAGTTCATGACTGCCGAAAACACCAGAAACAGGCAGAAAACGCCTAGATACAGAGGGAGAAAATTTGGTTTGCGCAGGACCTCCAGCATTGCTCGGGGGTGGGGACGGACAAATTTTGCTGCGACGGCCGGTTTAAGTCTGAACAGCATAACAGAGGCAATCAGCAGACTAACAGCAAGAAGAACAAAACTCAGTCGCCAGCCGAAAAAATTGGCAATCAAACCGGAGACAGCACGACCGGCAAAGCCGCCGAAGATCGTCGCGGCAATATAGATGGCCATGGTGCGCTGCAGGTTATCAGCAGTGGCACGGGCCGACAACCAGGTCATCAGGGAAGTGAGCAGGGCGGGAATCAGTAACCCCTGGAAGAGGCGAATGGCAAGGAGCTGTCCAAAGCTGGTAGCAACAGCAAACAGCAGGGCGGAAAGGGCCAGCAAGGGAACCGCCAGCTTGAGGATGCGGATAGGCGCAACCGTCTCCAGCAGATAGCCATAGACCAGCGGTGCCAGGGCCAGAGGGATGAAGGTGACAGTTGTCAGAGCGGCTGCGGCTTCCCGGCTGACGCCAAAGTACTGCTGCAGCTCCGGCAGCAGGGGTTGCGGCGCATACAGGGCCGACAGGGCCAGTATGGAAGTCAGGATAATGGGAGCCAGTTCGATGTAGCGGTGCTGAGGCATGATAGTCGATCACTTTTGCAGAAGTTGTTGCTTCATGCTGTAGCAAAAAAGGTGGGAACTGTACAGGGAATTCAGCGGGAGTCCTCAGGGTCTGTTTGCCAGCCACCACCTAGGGCTTTATATAAATCAACAGTAGCGCTCAAGCGTGACAACCGTTGCTGAATCAACTGATCCTCAACCGAAAAGAGGTTGCGCTGGGCATCGAGCAGGGTGGTCAGGCCGTCACTGCCTTCTTTGAAACGCAATTCCGACAACTCAAGGGAGCGGGCGGTTTCATCACGAATGGCGCGCTGAGTCTGTTCCTGAATCCTGGTGCGTTCAACGATTCCCAGGGCATCATCGACCTCTTTAAGGGCAATCAGCACTGTTTTGCGCCAGTTTTCGACCAGTACCCGACGTTCAGACTCCCGCGAGGTCACCTGGCCTCGCAAGCGTCCGCCGTCGAACAAGGCCCGGGTCATCCCCAAAATGAGGTCAGCGGAATGCGCCGGGTTGCCCAGCCCGAAAAAGGCAAATTCGCTCCCGGAAAGAAGACTCGACAAGCCCAGGTTCAATTTCAGCGGAAACAGTGCCGCCCGTGCCACGGCGATATTCGCACTGGCTGCATACAAACGTTCCTCGGCAGCAGCGACATCAGGTCTGCGGATCAGCAATTCACCTGGTAGAAACGTTGAAACCTCAGGCACCAGCACATCGTCCAGCCCTTGTCCGTTGACATCAAAACCTTGCGGGAGGTTCCCGATCAGTAGTGCCAGAGCACGCAACAGTTGTCGCTCCTGCATTTCCAGGGGCAACAGCGAGTCGCGCTGGGTCATGACGGCGGTGCGCTGCCGGCTGACATCCAGAGCTGTTGCCGCACCGTATCGATAACGTGCTTCAACGATGGCGAACAGCCGTTCTGCAATGTCCAGGTTACGTCGGGCGATGGCCAGGCGATCTCGTACTGCCAGTACCTGCCAGTAGGCCCCAGCTACTCCGGCGACCAGGGACAGCCGTGTTGCTTCATAGTCGTGACGGGTGGCAGCAAAAGAAGCTTTGCCGCCCTCCCAGGCGACAAGGTTGGTTCCCCAGATATCGATTTCATAGTTGATGGACAATCCGGCCCTGGAACTTTCAGCACTGACCGAGCCACTGTCACTGGTATAGCTGCGACCAGTGCGGGTAACCGCTTCCAGATTAAGAGTCGGAAACAACGATGCTCTGGTATTGCGCAAGGCGATTTCAGCCTGCAGCACCCGTTCGGTGGCAATGCGGATATCAGGGCTGTCGGACAGGCTTGCGGCAATCAGTTGCTCAAGCTCTGTCGAGTTGAAAGCACGCCACCAGTCTTTTTCAAGGGGTTGAGCAGTTAGTGCGGTTGTTTCATCCCAGGCAGGTGGCGCAGGCAGTTCCGGAGGCTGGTGGTTGATTGGTAGCGTACAGCCGGCAAGCAGGGTCACGAGGGTGGCGATTATCAGATAATGTAATTTTACCATCTGTATACCATCTGTAAAAAAACCTATTCCGAGGCCAGGGCAACAACCGGATCAAGTCGGGCGGCCTTACGCGCGGGAAAATAACCAAACACCAGGCCGGTAATAAAGGCACAACCAAAGGCGAGAATGACCGGCAGGAGCGAATAGTGAATCGGTGTGTCAAAAGATGCCACCACAGCGGCCGTGCCGAGGCCGGCCACCACGCCGATGACGCCACCCAGAGCAGTGACAACCAGTGCTTCAATCAGAAACTGTTGCTGAATATTGCGGGTGCGGGCACCGGTTGCCATGCGGATACCGATTTCACGGGTGCGTTCGGTGACACTGACGAGCATGATGTTCATGACACCGATACCGCCAACAAGCAGGGAGATGGCGGCTATAGAGCCCAGCAGAATGGTCAGGGTGTTCTGGGTTTCGGTGATGCTGTCGATGATTGAGGCCATGTTGCGGATTTGAAAATCCTCAATACCGCCGTGGCGCAACAGCAGCAGTTGTTGCAGTTGTTGCTGGGTTTCCTCGATGCGCGAGACATCGTCAACGGCGACGGTGATGTTGCGCAGGTGACGTTGTCCGGTCAGACGCAAACTGCCGGTAGTGTAAGGAACTAAGACCACGTCATCCTGATCGGTGCCACCCAGTCCGGCTCCCATAGGCGCCATGACGCCGATGATCTGGAAGGGGATATTGTTGATCAGCAGATATTCCCCGACAGGATCGGTCTGCGGGAAAAGAGCCCGGGCAACGGTCTGGCCGAGCACAGCCACGGTAGCATAGTTGCGCTCATCCATTTCGGTAAAAAAGGTGCCGTCGGCCAGGCTCCAGCGGCGGACAATAACAAAATCTGCCGATGTACTGTTGAGGCTGGTGCGGTGGTCAAATTCTCCGGCACGCACCGTGATAGCGCTACTCTGTTCGGGAATAGCCGCGAGAATGTTGGGAAGGTCGCGGACGGCAATCGCGTCTTCGGGGATCAGGGTAGCTATGCCGCCGGTTCCGCGTATATTAGGAGCCCCCGGCCTGACCATCAGCAGGTTGCTGCCAAGCACGCTGATACGTTCAACCACCGCCTGTTTGGCCCCGTCACCAATGGCGAGCATGGTGATCACTGAGGCAACACCGATCACGATGCCGAGCAGGGTCAGAATGGTGCGGAAAATGTTGCTGCGCAGGGAGCGTACTGCGGTTCGGGTCGCCTCAAACAGCTCTGCTGTGTAGGAATTGGATGCGGCTGGTGTGGACAGTTCAAGAGAACGGGAAATGCTCGGGTCCGGATTGGAGTCTGACACAATCAGGCCGTCGCGGATTTCTATAATGCGGTCGGCATGATCAGCTATCATCTGTTCATGGGTAATGAGGATGATGGTATGGCCACGCTGAGACAGTTCTGCCAGCAGCTTCATCACTTCGGCACCGCTGTGACTGTCCAGTGCCCCGGTAGGCTCATCGGCAAGAATCACCCGGCCGCCGTTCATCAGCGCCCTGGCGATGGAGACACGTTGTTGCTGACCGCCCGAGAGTTGTGTCGGCCGATAGGTCATGCGCTCTTCAAGCCCCAGTTCCGCCAGCAGACGGGTAGCCCGTGCGCGTCGTTCAGTATGGGGTACCCCGGCATAAACAGAGGGAATTTCGACATTTTCCGATGCCGTCGCGGTAGCGATGAGATGATAGTTCTGGAAAATAAACCCGAACTCCTCCCGTCTTAACCGCGCCAGTTCGTCTTTGGACAGAGTCGCCACCTTCTGCCCCATGAAGAGGTAGTCGCCCGAGGTCGGCCGGTCGAGGCAACCGAGAAGATTCATCAGGGTTGTCTTGCCGGAACCGGAAGCGCCCATGATGGCGACGAATTCTCCGGGATAGATGCGCAGGTCAATGCCGTGCAGAACCCGGGTGGCAAGATCGCCCCGAAAATAGGTTTTAGTGACGTTGTGAAGTTCAATCAAGGGTTGGTTCATGATCATTGTCAACGTAGGCGCGCGCCCATGGAGGGTCTTGTCTGGCCGCTGCGTTGATGGGTGTTGGTGCCGGCCGAGGAAACAACCTCTTCCCCTTCGCCGAGTCCATCGAGAACCTGGACCTGAATCCGGTTGCCGATCCCGATCCTGATTTGCCTTTCTTCGAGGTTGTTGTTGCGGTCCCGTACCGTCACTGTTGCCATGACTCCAGTCTGGTCGGATGCCGCCTGGCCACTACGCTGTGGGCTGACGGCAGTAGCCGGAATCAGGAGAGCATCCTGGGCCGCGGCGATGACAAAAAACACCTGTGCGGTCATTTGCGGCAACAGGTTGCGATCGCTGTTATCAACATCAAAGAGGGCGCTGTATAACACCACATTGTTTTCCACTACCGGTGTCGGCTCAATCCGATAGAGGGTGCCGTGCCAGCGCTGATTGCGGCCTCCCAGGGTAGTGAAATAGGCATCAAGGCCGACCTGCAGGCGGGTGATGTCAGCCTCGGAGACCCGGGTTTTAACCGTCATGGTTGACAGGTCAGCGATCTGCATCAGTATCGGCGCCTGCTGACTGGCGTTGATGGTTTGCCCCTGGCGGGCGCTGATGGAGACAATGGTGCCGTCCATTGGCGCATATATCCGGGCATAGCTTAAATTAGCCTCATCGGCGCGCACGGAAGACTCGGTTTGTTCGATCTGCGCCATGAGCATCTCGATCTGGGCTTTGGCCGACTGAAAGGCGGCTGCGGCATTCTGGGCACTTTCTTCGGTAGTGGCCTGGGCGGCCAGCAGGTTTTGCTGGCGTTGGTGCTGTATGCGTGACAGTTCCAGTTGGGCTTCACGATCCTTCAGCAGGGCCCGTTGATAGCGTAGCTGGGCACGGCTGGCATCAACTTTGGCCATAAATAACGTCGGGTCAATTTCAGCCAGCAAATCGCCGTTTTTCACTTCATCTCCGACTTCTACGTGAATTCTATGCAACTGTCCGGAAACCTGGGCGCCAACATCAACAAAATCACGGGGCTGGAGGGTGCCGGAGGCCGTCACCAGATCCTCAATGTCGCCGCGCTGCACCCTTATCGTTGCGAATTCGGGAGTTTTATCCTTATGCCTGGTGGTGTAAAACCAGCCGCCGGTCGCCGCGCTGATCAGCAGCAGGAGGATGATGGCAGGCAACAGGAATTTGCCCTGCTGATTGAACCGGGGTGCTCGCATGATGGTGAGTAATCCTCGCTACGCTAAACCTAAAAACGCTTTCGAGTCCACGGAAAACACGAAAAGACACGAAACTTAAATCCTTAAAGAAAATAGCAATTCACTAAGCAGGTTACCCAATGAAGCTGTATGTCTATCTGATCTAGTTCGTGATTTCCGCGGAACAAGAGCTTTTCCAGGGTAAAATCTCTTTGGCTCGAGCTAAAAAACAGGCTGAAAGCTTCCCCCGACGAAGGGGCTCTATCCAGCAGTTAATCATGCCAATGGCCAAAATAGCGCCACCGCTCAGTAAGTACTATAGCCAAAAACCGGTTTTCGATGTGTGTAATTGTGTAAAGTTATGTTGATTCGGCAGGCAGTTCGCACTCCTGGCAGATCATAACCTCGATTACCGGATGGTGGATCTGCGGCAGATCGGCCAAGCGCTCTTTATAATCTTCAGGACCGGCATGGCTGTGGCAGACGACGGATGCTACCAGAACCCAGCTCTTTTGCCCGACCGACCACAGGTGCAGATCGACGACCTGGCTGTCAGGGACGGATTCGAGACGCTGCCGCACCTGTTCGCGCATGGCTTCGGGGGCTTCGGCATCGAGGAGGACGGCCCCGGTCTGGCGCAGCAGGCCGACGGCCCAGCGCAGAATTACCGCAGAGGCGACCAGGGCAATGAGGGGGTCAAGCCAGTTCCACCCCCAGGCCCAGGCGGCGATCAGCCCGATAATGGCAGCAACCGATGTTACCGCATCGGCAATAACATGTACCAGGGCTGCGCGCAGATTATGATCATGGTGATGGTGGGACTGTTTATGTTCAGGATTATTGTTTTCTTTTTTATCATGAACAGAGTAGTGATCATGAACATGATCGTTGCTTCCTGCCAGCAGCCAGGCACACAGCAGGTTGACGATCAGACCGAGGACCGCTACCAGCAGCGCCTCGCGAGCGAGCAAAACAGTTGGATTGATCAGGCGCAGAATCGATTCATAGACCAGCCAGATGACCGACAGACCCAGTAGCAGGGCACTGGTAAAGGCCGCCAGATCACCAATTTTGCCGCTGCCAAGACTGAAGCGGCGATTTTCGGCATGGTGGCGGGTCAGATAGTAGGCTCCTGCCGCCAGCCCCAGGGCGACGGTGTGTCCACCCATATGGACACCATCGGCCAGCAGGGCCATGGAACCGGTCAGCCAGCCACCGATTATTTCTGCGACCATGGTGATCAGGGTTAAAACGGTAGCGACCAGGGTGCGATTTTCGGCCCTGCTGCGTTTACCGTGACCAAAGTCATGGCGATAGCAGACCTGTCCGGCCAGGCAGTTGCTGTTGGAAACAGGTGGTACTGACATGGTCAACCTCAATTGGATAATCTATGAATTCAAGTTAACAGCGTGGCACAGGGGAGGATATCCGGTCAAGATAGCTACCATTTGAAGAGATTTTACGTTCAATATCCATATTTACTTTATTGTCATATCCAGTTTCACTTCACTGTTCCGGTTACGTCAAAAAGGCCGGTTGCCTGCACTCCAAACCTGATTGAAATTTCCCTGCTGATCGCGCTAGGATGTTCGGTAGTTGTAATTCATCCACTGCGAGGCTGGCGATGAGAAGGTTGGTGATCTGTTGGTTGTGTATTATCGTTCTGACAGCCGGACATTCCGGTGTGGCCACTGCCCACCCTCATGTGTGGATCGATTATTCCGTAACCGTTGTATTTGACGATCAGCAGCTTACCGGTTTCGAAATGGAGTGGATTATTGATGCCATGCTCAGCGAGCAGATCATTTACGAAAATGGACTGTCAGCAGGGATGGCAGATTTTCAGCAGGCCGAGGCGGTTCGAACAGGATATTTCGATAACCTGCGCCACTACAACTATTTTACCCACATCTGGATCGATGACTGGCGTTTCTGGGTTGAAATCGTGCAGGACTTTTCTGTTGAAGTACGCGATCGTTTGATTGTCTACCGTTTTTTTGTTCCCTGTATTGTGCCGGTAGAAGCAGCCGCTCAATCGATACGCCTGATTGCCTCGGACCCGGATATTTTCGTCGACTTCAGGTGGCATCTGCAAAATCCTGTGCAGATCAAGCAAAGCGGTGGTGTGACGGCAGATGCTGAGCTGGTCCGTGACTCATCACGGAGTATTGTTCCCGATTTTGTCACCCCACTGGTTCTTCAGGTCGATTTTCGAACGGACGGTTGATGAAGTTTCTTTGTGTCGTCGCTGTCATCATTGGTCTGTTGCTGCCGGTATCTGTTGCGGCCAATAATCCCTTCACTACGCCATCATCCGGTACAGACCGGGCAGCGGTTGACAGAACCGTTACCCAGTCGTCCGACAATGTTACGCCCCATCCGCTCTACCTGTTGATCAGCTCCTTGCAGCGCGATTTGCGCCGTCAGATGACAGATCTGGCAGCGGAAATCAGAGAAAATCCGGCAGGCACTACAACCATTAAGTTTCTTTTACTGGTAGCGGTGTTCGGTGCTGTACATGCCCTTGGGCCCGGTCACGGCAAGGCGTTCGTATGTGCCTGGTTTCTTGCCCATAAGGGGGGCATTCGCAAGGCCCTGATGTTTGGACATCTGATTACCTTCATGCATGTTTTGTCGGCAACACTGCTGGTGTTGTTGATGTTGTGGCTGGGTCGTCAGTTGAGTTTTGCCGGATTTCAACAGTGGGAAGGTGGAATACAGCAATTCAGTTTTATGCTGATTATTCTGATCGGTGCATTTTTACTGCTACGTACTCTGTATGATATAGCCAAAGGTTGGCGAACCCCGGACACAGCCAACCAGGAGTCTAGTCCGGCAAGCGGCAGCTTTTCTGCTTTGGCCCTGACGGCGGGGATGATTCCCTGTCCCGGTGCAGCACTGATCCTGCTGTTTTCCTCCAGCCTGGGCATTTTCTGGTTGGGGCTGGTGGCTATGCCGGTGCTGGCGTTGGGTATGGGTGCGACGAACAGCATGGTCGGCATTGCCACCATCGGTTCGCGCAACGCTATTCTCAAGTTGACTTGCGGCTCGCCGATTATCTGGCGGTATGCCTGGCAACTGCTGGCGCTCTGTGGGTCATCAATTGTGCTCTTGCTCGGGATTGTTCTTTACACTGGCGGTTTGTCTGCCGCCTTCTGACAGTTATTTCCCACAGTGGCAATTCTTGCAGCCGACACAGGGTTTCTTCGGTTTTTCAGATGTTTTGCTTTGTGCTTCCATCTGATTTTTCAGCATGATTATCTCCAACATGCTTGAGGCCAGGCCGATAAAGGGCTTTTTCGACCAGTCCACCTGGTTCGGATGATATGAAATTCATTATCAAGAACACCATGGACAGAAACGCAAGAAAAAAATGTGATGAATGTCACTTAAAATAACAATCTCTGGTTATCTCCCGGACTCCAGTAAATCGGGAAGGAGGGGGCCGCGTTCCCTTCTACATAGTGCAACTGGAGTCAGTAACAACAAATGAAAATCCTGTACAGTTTCAGCGAGCTCACTGCTTTTCCCCGCAATGTTCTCTCATTCATCAGGTTGCCCTCTCAATAGATCAAAATTGAACATTATTATCAAAATCCATGACTTTGTGACATATGTCACAGATTTTCATTTTCATTGCTATTAGGTTGGTGCCGCTGACTTTAAAGGAAAGGCAGGAGTGCTTATGGAATTGAAGCAACTGAGGCCGACATTGTCATTGTCGGATCTGAAAAAGAACGAGACCGGGCAGGTTGTCTACAGTCTGGCGCAGGGGACACTGAAGCACAAGCTGATCAGCATGGGTTTTGTTCCGGGGATACAGATTAAAATGGTAAGAAATGCGCCATTGCGCGATCCCATTGAAATTGCCATCCAGAACAGCCTGGTCACCTTGAGGCGCACCGAGGCGGGCTTAATCGTTGTAGAAAAATTATGAACAAGGTTGCCCTGGCCGGACAGCCCAATTGCGGCAAGTCCACTATTTTTAATCTGCTGGCTGGTGTTAATCAGCACGTTGCCAATTATCCCGGTGTAACGGTGGATAAGAAGTCGGCGACACTGACGTACGCCGCTGAGTCTATTGAGCTGGTTGATCTGCCGGGAACCTATTCCTTCAGCACTTTTTCTCTGGAAGAGCGGGTCGCCAAAGCTTTTATCCTCGATGAACAACCGGATGTCATCGTCAATGTGGTGGATGCTTCCAATCTGCGGCGTCACCTCTATCTGACTTTCCAGTTACTGGAACTGGGTCGTCCCCTGGTGCTGGTACTGAATATGATGGATGTTGCTGAGCGACGCGGCCTTGAAATTGATTGCGACAAGTTGTCTGACTTGTTCAATGTGCGCGTAGTCAAGGCAATCGGTGCGAAACGCCAGGGTAAAGACGATATCCTGCGTGCCGTTCATGACGCGGCACAGACAAAGATCGTTGAGCCTTTCCGGGTCGATTATGACAGGCTGGAACCCTATATTTCACAGATTGAGGAACAGTTGTCGGCACCTGATCATTTGACCAGCCGCTGGCTGGCGCTTAAGGTTCTTGAGGGGGATGATGTCATCGTGGAGCGCGTCGGGATCAGTCGCGAGACGGTAAGAGATGTCAGCCGCGAAATTCACTCGCGCCATGATGTCGATGTCGATCAGATGATAGCCGGTCTGCGCTACAGTGCCGCCGATTTGGCCTATCACAAATGCGTCAAAGAACAGCGTCAGCAGGGAGAAACATTGACGGCAAAAATCGACCGGATCGTATTGAATCAGTGGACAGCTTTCCCGATTCTCGGGTTGGTGATCTATCTGGTTTATCAGTTGGCAATCGTGCAGGGATACAAGCTCACCGACTATACCTGGCCGCTGCTGGCCGCAGTGCGCAACCGGTTTTTTTCCCTGTTACCACAGACTGAGTTTGTCGACGTTCCGCTGTTGACGGAATTTGGCATCTGGATGGCCAACAGTGTGCTGGCGCTGCTGAATTATATCCCGATTTTTTTCATCCTTTTCGTGTTGATTGCCATTCTGGAAGATGTTGGCTACATGCCGCGGATGGCTTTTATTCTTGATCGAATTTTTCGCAAGTTTGGTCTGCATGGACAATCGACTCTGCCGTTGGTTCTTGGCGGTGCCTTCGTCGGTGGATGTGCCGTACCTGGCATCATGGCCACCAAGGGGATCGCCGATGAGCGCGCGCGACTGGCGACGATTCTGACGGTTCCTTACATGAACTGTCTGGCCAAGGTGCCTTTCTATACCCTGTTGCTCGGGGCCTTTTTTAAAGAGCAGATGGCGCTGATGATGTTCTTTATCTCCACTGTAACCCTGTTTATTGCCCTTATCCTGGCCCGATTGCTGACCTCCAGCGTGCTGAGAAGTCGTGAAACAGCCCCTTTCGTTATGGAGCTGCCGACCTACCATCTGCCGACCATCAGCGGGGTGTGGTTGCGGGCTTTTCAGCGCCTGTGGATTTATATCAAGAAAGTTGTCACCATTGTGGTGGCGGTCGCCGTTGTGCTTTTTGTTCTGTTGCAGTATCCGGGTGTGGCCAAAGACAAGATGGCTGAGTTTCGCTCCCAGGCTGATACAGCACTTGCTGAGTTTCGCTTGGTTGTCGAGGGAACGCCTTACTTTTCTAGTCTGGATCAGCCGGAAAAAATCTATCGTCTGCTTAATCTGAATGATGCCTACCGGGCAGATAGAATGCTTGCCGCCAGTGCTGACGCCGTTGTCCTTCTTGATCAGAAATATCTGGAGATGGAGCCTGAGTTGTTTGCGATCATCGCCGCAGCAGATCAGGACGCACGGCGCATCAACCGTGCCCTGCGTAATTTATCCAACGCCGGTCGCCGGCTGCAGCTCGATATGAAGAACGAGAAAATTACCAATTCTTATCTGGGCACTTTCGGTCGAGTTTTGGAGCCGGTAACCCGCTACGCCGGCTTTGACTGGCGTATTAATGTCGCATTTTTAAGTTCTTTTGCGGCGCGGGAAAGTGCCGTAGCAACCCTCGGATCAATCTACGAAAAGGGGGCAACCGATGCTACTCCGGCAGAAGTGATGGCCGAGGATGGCGCTTACACTCCCGTACACGCTGCATCAATGATTCTGTTTATGATTCTCACCCCTCCCTGTATTGCCACCATGGTGGTGGTAAAGCTGCAGAGCGGTTCCTATAAATGGATGCTGTTTGCCATTTTTTTTCCGGTGTTCACGGGAGTTGTTCTGTCCGCGCTCTTTTTCAGTGCTGCTGTCCAACTCGGCTGGAGTGGGGTCGATCTGATGCGTAATTTCTATATGGGTGTCGCCGCTCTGGCGCTGCTGCTCGGTTTTGTCAAAAACAAACAATCCGGTTGGTATGTCGGTAAAACTCACTGAGGTAAAAGGAGAAAATGTATGAAAACGTTTGGTTTTGCACTGGTTCTGATAATGGTATTCACTGTCGTTGCATATGCCCACACGCCGTTGATGTCCTGCTTTGACGAAGGTGACGGTACCGTCACCTGTGAAGGTGGTTTCAGTGACGGCAGCAGTGCTTCCGGTGTCGAATTCATGGTGGAGCAGGCTGGTGAAACGGTTCTCAAAACACGACTGAATGAATTCAGTGAAATCAACTTCGAAAAGCCGCAAGGGGACTACAAGGCGATTTTCAATGCCGGTGAAGGGCATGTGGTCACCATCAACGGCAAGGATATCTTTTAATGGCCCCGGGTATTTCTTTAATTTTCACAAGGAGAGTAAAAATGAAGTTAGTGTTGGCAAGTATCAGTTTGACCCTGTTGCTGGTGGCGAGTGCGTCCGCTCATTTTCAGATGGTGTACACACCTGAATCTGCTCTGAAACAGGGAGGAACTATCCCGTTGCGGATGGTGTTCAACCATCCGTTTGAGGATGAACACACCATGGATATGGGTAAACAACATGATTCCGACGTGCTGAGTCCCGTTGAATCTTTTTATGTTGTCAACCGCGGGCAGAAGACCGACCTGCTAGGGAGTCTCAAGCAGATCAGCTTCAAGGGAAATACGAATGCAGCCGCTGCGTTTGCCGCTGATTACGCTGCCCGGCGGATGGGGGATCACCTGTTTGTTTTCCAGCCCGCACCTTACTTTGAAGCGAACGAAGATGCCTATATTCAACAGATCACCAAAATGATGGTTAATGTTGCCGGCATGCCAACGGACTGGAACAGTGTCCTTGGTTTGAAAGCAGAGATCGTGCCGCTGACACCACCCTATGCCGTATGGGCCGGATCGACCTTCAGTGGCATCGTCATGAGCGAGGGGGAGCCGGTACCCTTTGCCGAGGTTGAGATCGAATATTTAAATCACGATGTTGACGTGGTTGCCAACGCCATGGGGTCGGTAAAGTATGGGGCTCCCCAGGACAGTTTCGTAACCTTGAGTTTGATTGCCGATGCCAACGGTACTTTTACCTTTGGACTGCCCAAGGCCGGGTGGTGGGGTTTTGCCGCCCTAGAAGTTGGACCCGATGATGAATACAAAGGCAAAGAACTGAGCCAGGATGCTGTGATCTGGGTTCAGGCAAAGGAAATGAAATAAAATATCTCTATTCAGGTTACGCCGAACCTCGGCCTTCTGTTTTGCCTGGACCAGGTAGAAGGTCGTGACCAGACAGTGGTTAGAACGAATGGGATGCAAGGACACATGAAGATTAAAACCTTTGCAATCAAGAATTTTTTGCAGTAATTTGAAAACAAAAATCAATAACACAAACAAGCGGACCGATTTTTTACAGAGGGATCATATTTGTTTAAGGGTAGGCAAGATGGCCGATCAATTCAGTATTAATACCAGGCGCAATAGAGATACTGTCGTGCAGCGAGCACCTGCGGATATTGGGTCCGGATGTCGACCTGCGACCGTTTGTGATCCGGAACCTGAGTCCCGCCGAGATCTGACCTGGGTTGATCTGATTAATCGTTATCCGTCCCCGCACGAATGCCTTGCTGCGTTTGTTGTCAGCAGTGCCGCCGAGGTGATTGCCGGCGTCAAGCCCGCCAACCTGATTCGTATCCTCAGGCGCACCCTGCCTTGCGGTCGCTGTATGTATCAACTCTGGCAGGAACATGGCGATGACGTGATGCGGGATTCCGCGTTGCAGGTAGTTACCCTGCGTGCTGACGACAACGGTGTTTCACTGCTGTTCTATCGTCCTGAACTGTTGGCAAAGCGGCTTGCCGGCCGGACGATGCAATCTTTTCTGTTGGGGTATGGTTATCCACAGCCGTTGAGTCTAAATGCTGCGCTGACGCATTTGCAGAAGGTTTGCCGGGACGAAGACTCTCCCGATGAGATCGGGATGTTTCTTGGATATCCCCTTAAGGATGTCAGAGGTTTTATTTCCGGTAGTAGTCGCCCCTGGCAGGGGCGTTGTCTGTGGCGGGTTTATGGGCCACCGCAGCGCAGTTTGCGCCTCTACCAGCGTTTTTGCGCAGGACGCCGGGCGATCAATCGACGCATGATGGCCGGCAATGGCCCGGCAGCGCTCCTGTTGACCTTATGAAAACTGATGTCAGACATCTGGCCTGCCTGCGTCGCGCACCGTTGCTGGAAGGGTTGGACGACAGCTTTTGTGCGCAGATTGCAACATCTGCCCGCAGCCGCGACTACAAAAAGCGTCTGGGACGAATTGACACCGACGAGTTGTCAACCCGCCTGCATTTTGTCATGAACGGAGAAATGCATCTGTTGCGGATATCTCCCGATGGCCAGGAGTGCCTGATCCAGCGTTATCTGCCTGGCGACTTCTTTTGCCTGTCTTCTCTGCTCAGCGGACGCTGCTGCAGTAGCCATGTCGTCAGCGCCGCCAGCTCACAAGTGTTGTTCTGGTCGCAGGAGTGGTTTCGTCACCTGCTGCAGAGTGACTCTCGTTTTTACGGAAATCTGCTCAAACAGATGGCGCGGCAGATTGAGCAGGAACGGAGTCTGCGGACCCTCTCGCGCTGCGCGGGTACGGACAGCAAGCTGGTGGCTTATCTGTTGCACAAACTGGATTCGGCTCACTGCAGTATCCTGCACAAAACCCTGGTGGTTGATCTGCGCCCCATCGGCCTGACCGCCCAGGAGCTGGGAGTGGCGCGTGAAACCCTGTCGCGCAGTCTGCAGCGTCTGGTGCGGGTCGATGGGATCAGTTACCAGCGCGGCCAGGTGCATATTGCCAATTCCCGTTTGCTCGAGCGGTTGCTGGAAGAATCGGCTTGCTGTCACCATGGTTTTGAAGAAGGGGGGGGGGTGATTTAAGGTCAAAGCACATAGAAAAATGAAATAATTGTACAGATTTTCTTGATAATGAATGTCAATTTTCGTACAAATGAATCACCCAACAACCTGATAGTTAGCAACCTTTTATATGTTAAAACGGAGAGTAAAAGATGAAGTTATTTACCTGGTACGTTTCGGTTATTTCCGTCTGCCTGGTGGTGCTTACCGGCATGGCGCAGGCTTCAGAGTTGACCCTGTATTCGGGCCGTGGCGAGGCCTTTGTCAAACCGATTATTGAACAGTTTCAGCGCGATACCGGCATCAAGGTCAATGTGCGCTACGGTGATACCGCCCAGTTGGCGGTATTGATTCAGGAGGAGGGACAACGTTCACCCGCCGACCTGTTCTGGGGGCAGGATGCCGGGGCTATGGGCGCATTGGCCAACGCCGGCATCCTGGCGACCCTGCCGCAGGATGTTTATGTCGGTCTGCCCGATATCTATACCAGCGCTACTGGTCAATGGGTCGCCACCAGCGGTCGGGCGCGGGTCGTGGCCTATTCGACCACCAGGGTGAAGCAGGAGGAATTGCCGCAAAGCGTCTTTGATCTGACGCGACCGGAATACCGGGGGCGGGTAGCGATACCGCCGACCAACGGCAGCTTTCAGGCATTTGTGACGGCCATGCGGGTTCTGCATGGAGATGCACGTACCCTTGAATGGCTGGAAGGACTCAAGGCCAACCAGCCGAAGATTTTCCGGAACAATACCACTTCTGTGGCTGGGATTGCCGATGGCGAAGCGGATTTTGCTCTGGTTAACAACTACTATCTGCCGCGTTTTACCGCTACCGACAAGGATTATCCCGTAGCCCAGACATTTTTTGCTGATGGGGACGTCGGTAACCTGGTCAATGTCGCCGGTATTGCGGTTCTTAAGACGAGCAAGCAGCAGAATGCTGCCGTTCAACTGGTACGTTTTTTGTTGTCTCCGGCAGCGCAACAATATTTCACTACGGTTGCTAACGAATACGCTGTTACCCCCAACGTTATCAGTAATCCTGACCTGACGGATACCAAGGTGGTACTGCAGGCAGCGCCGAAGATCAATCTGGATCAGCTTGCCGATCTTGAGGGCACCCTGAATCTGTTACGCAGGGCCGGACACTTGTAAACAAAGGGATCCAGTAGCTATTCAGCAGGGGATCGGAACTCCCACGCCAAAGGGCAGGTGGCGCCATACATGGCAGCCTGCCTGTTACTGTCCATGGCGCACCGGGCATCCGCCCCGACGGCAACGCTGGACCTGAATTGTAACATTCTTTTTTAATGGCAGGACATTCCGTCAGGGGGTGTCCTGCCGTCGTATGACAGGGTACAATGAGCTAATGCAATATCAAATTGGGCTGATGCGTAAATGGATATTCGGAGCGGGTCGTAAGGCGCCTCCAAGCCTGCTGGTGCCGGCACTGGTTGTCGCCGCTGCCATGTTTGTGCCTCTGGTTTATCTGGTTGCCCGGGCAATGCAGGCGGATCGTCAGCAACTTGTTACACTGGTATTCAGCAGCAGAAATCTTGAGTTGCTGATCAATACTCTGTTGCTGACCGGCGGGGTGCTGGCTATCGGCACCTTTTTGTCATTGCCCCTGGCCTGGCTGGTAACCCGTACCACCCTGCCGTGGCGCCGACTGGTCACCGTCCTGGCGGTGGTTCCTCTGGCTATTCCCGGTTATGTCATGGCCTATGCCCTGATGGGAATCGGTGGCCGTTACGGCGTGGCCGCCCGCCTTTTCGACTTGCAGATTCCCAATATCCAGGGCTACTGGGGTGCTGTTATTGCCCTGGCGCTGTATACCTTTCCGTATTTATTCCTTAATCTGCGCGCGGCACTGCTCGGGCTCGACAGTAGTCTGGAGGAGAGCGCCAGAAGTCTCGGTTATTCCAATATGCAGATTGTTCGTAAAGTCATTTTCCCCCATCTGCTGCCGGGCTTGCTTGCCGGGTATCTGGTCGTCGGGCTCTATGTCATGGGGGATTTCGGTGCTATTGCCCTGATGCGTTACGAAGCCTTCAGTTTTGCCATTTATAATCAGTATGCCGGAGCCTTCGATCGCATTTATGCTGCCTGGTTGTCGATCATGCTGTTGGCGCTGGCGTTGAGTTTTGTCGTCATGGAGATTTTTGTTTTACGCCGCCGCCGGTTGGCGAGTGTCGGCAGTGGTTCTATCCGCCCGGCCAAGCCGGCTGTACTCAAAAAATTGCTGCCTGTGGCGATTCTTTATCTGATAGTTGTGCTGGGATCTTCAGTCCTCCTGCCGGTACTGATGCTGGCCTATTGGCTGGTTCTGGCACCACCTGATATCAGTATTTTTCTGCAGGTGCCCTGGACCTTTGTCTCTTCGGCATCCGCTGCCCTTCCTGCTGCTCTGCTGGCCGTTGTTCTGGCATTTCCCTTGTGTTATCTGGCAGCACGTTATCCCTCTCCACTGATTATCTGGATGGAACGCTCCGCTTACATCGGTTACGCTCTACCTCCCTTGACCCTGGCTTTGGCTATGGTTTTCTTTGCCCTGCAGACAGCTTTTTTTCTCTATCAGACCATATTTTTATTGATTGTTGCCTGGACTATCGCCACTCTGGTGCTGGCCATGGGACCGATCCGCAGCGCCATTCTGCAGGCCCGGCCTAATCTGGAAGAAGCGTCCTGGTCGTTGGGGTACGGTCCGATTGCGACTTTTTTCTATGTGCTGCTGCCGCGGTTGCGGCGTGGTATCATCGCTGGAATCGTACTGGTTTTTTTGTTCTGTATGAAAGAACTGCCGATTACCCTGTTGTTGTCGCCGACGGGTTTCAATACACTGGCGGTGTCGGTTTTTACCCGGACCGTTGAGGGGATGATGGCCGAGGCGGCCCCTTTTGCCGCCGCCATCGTTCTGTTCTCCGGAATTTCTGTCGGAATGATCCTGCGCCGGGAGAAAGCGTTATGAAGGTACAAGCTAACGAAAATCGTGCCGCTGAGCGCACTGAGCAGATTCGTGTAGAGGGGTTGAGCAAGAGCTTCGGTGGTGGGGACCGGGTCGTTGATGATCTGTCTTTCACCGTGTTGCAGGGAGATATCCTGGCTCTGCTCGGGCCGAGCGGTTGCGGTAAAACAACAACTCTGCGGATGATTGCCGGCTTTGAAACGCCGGATGCCGGCGACATTTTTCTCCATGGCCGCAAGGTGACCAATTTATCGCCGCAAAAGCGTAATATAGGTATTGTTTTTCAGGATTACGCCCTTTTCCCCCATATGCGGGTGGACGAAAATATCATGTTCGGGATGCGCCTGATCCCGCCTGCGGAGCGCGCGGCCCGTATCGACAAATGGCTTGATCTTGTGGCGTTGCGGGGTTTGGAAAAACGTTACCCTCATCAGCTTTCCGGCGGTCAGCAGCAACGGGTTGCCCTGGCCCGCACTCTGGCCGCCGAGCCTGACCTGTTATTGTTGGATGAACCTTTTTCCAACCTTGACGCGGCCCTGCGCAATACCACCCGCAACGAAATGCGGCAGTTGATCAAGGAGACCGGCGTTACCGTCATCCTGGTGACTCATGATCAGGCCGAGGCTCTCACTTTTGCTGATCAGGTCGGCATGATGTCCGAAGGAAGACTCTGTCAACTGGGGACTCCGGAACAGATTTATCAGCAGCCCCAGAACGCCCTGGTTGCGGAATTTCTTGGTCATACCAATCTGATTCTGGCTGAACTCGATGGCAAAATAGCTAAAACACCCCTGGGAACCATGACTACGACGGTTCAGAAACATGGCACCTACTGGGTGTCAGTGCGTCCTGAACATCTCGAAGTTGTCAGTGACCCTGAAGGGGAGGGGCGGATTATGACCCGCGAATTTCGCGGTCCCGATTGTTACTATGAAGTAGAATATCGTGGTCAGGAGTACAAGGTCCTCTCCCCCTTTTACTGTACTCTCAATATGGGGGAACCGGTGAGCCTGCGTATTATTCACCCCGGCGTGGTACTCAAGGATGATCCCGACTGTCCGCGTTGCCCGGTGGTATCCTGTGTACGCTGACTGGTTGCTCGAAATGCTGACCCGGTGTATATATCCGGCTCCTGCGTCGGTGTAGGGGCGCGATGAATCGCGCCCTGTTTTGTGGACCTGTTTTGACAGTCGGGCGCGATGAATCGGGCCCCTTCATTTCAATGTTTAACCGCCACAGTAATAACATCGTTAACTGTTAGCCCAAACAGACAGCAAAGGATGATCTATGAAAATCGGAATATTTTATGGTAGTACGACCGGAAATACAGCATCTGCGGCCAGGCGACTGGCGGAGTTATTGACTACGGCAAAGCTTTACCCGGTGGCTGAGGCAACCAGAGCCGATTTCGAATCCTGTGACCTGCTGATTCTTGGATCATCGAGCTGGTGCGATGAGCAGGATCGCCTGCAGGATGACTGGAACGATGCTTTTGAGTGTCTGCGCGAGGCCAACCTCAAAGGCAGAAAGGTCGCTCTGTTCGGTATCGGTGATCAGATCGGTTATCCGGATGCCTTTGTCGATGCGATCAGGGTCCTGCACGATGTGGCAAAAGCTGCCGGCGCCGAGATCATCGGCAAATGGCCTGATGAGGACTATGATTATCGTTCCTCGGCGGCGATTGAAGGGGATTTTTTCCTCGGCTTGCCCCTTGACGTCACCAATCAGCCGCAATTGACGGAACCGCGCCTGAAGGAGTGGGTGGCGCAGGTGCGGCGCGAAAGCGGTTTTTAGCAGGCCCCGGAAGGATGATCTGCTAATGATCGGGGTGCTGTAACCAGTGGACAAACTCCTTCTCGGCCAGTTCGGCGTCGCCGAAATTGAGTTCCAGCAGACGGCGCAAATGGGCCAGGGACTCGTCATCCGCGTCGACAAAGAGAAAACCGTATAGGTTTTCCCGTCGATGGATCAACTCGACCCCAAAGGTCAGACTCAGTTCCGAGTTGGGCAGTTCTATCTGTACCTGGGCGCGATCACCGATCAGCAGGGGGATATCTTCTTTGGTCTCCAGCAGGGCTCCACGCAGGGCAATTTCGACCAGCTCACAGTCTGATAGATGTTCATCATGCAGAATCGTCGCTGTGGTATGAAAAGGAATGCGGCGATAATTGCGCATTTCGGTCATATGTTCTGCTCCTTGATGTTTTGCGGCATATCGATATTCATGTTCGAGGTGTAAAAGCGATAGGAACCCCGCTTTTTTTTAGCCTGGTACATGGCGATATCGGCATAGCGGATAAGACTGTCATTATCTTCGCCATTCTGGGGATAAAAACTGATGCCGATGCTGGAGGAAAGGGATACCAGATGGCCAGCAAGGTCAAAGGGCCGATTGAGACTGGTAAGAATTTTTTCGGCGATCAGCTTGACCTTCTCATAGCCGCCGAGATCCGCCAGCAGAACGACAAATTCGTCACCTCCCAGCCGGGCGACGGTATCGGTTTCACGGACGATTCTTTTCAGCCGTGAAGCGGCTTCGCAAAGAAGTTTGTCGCCGATGGCATGGCCGAAAGTGTCATTGATTTTCTTGAATTCGTCAAGATCAAGCAGTAGCAGCGCAGTTGTTGTATTGTTGCGCTGGGCCTGGCGGATCGCCTGCTCAATACGGTCGTGGAGCAGGGCGCGGTTGACCAGTCCGGTCAGGGCGTCATGGGTTGCCTGGTGTTGGAGTTGCTGCTCGTACAGCTTGTGACGGCTGATGTCTTCCCTGATGCTGATGTAGTTGGTGATTTCTCCCTGTTCGTTGCGTAACGGCGAAATCAGGGCACGCTCCCAGTAGCGACTACCATCCTTGCGCTTGTTGTGCAGTTCTCCCTGCCAGTCTTCCCCTTGTTCAAGTTGTTGCCAGATCTGCTCGTATTCCTGCTCTGACATGCCATTGAGTTGGAATGTGCGAAAATCTGTACCGGAGATTTCAGCAGCGCTATAGCCGGTAACCCTGGTGAAAAATGGATTAACGTATTCAATAGTTCCATTCAGGTCGGTAATAATGACCATGGCCGGACTTTGTTCCACCACCTGGCTGAGTTTATTGATCTGTACCTCGTTTTTTTTGCGCTCAGTGATATCGATATCGATGCAGTAAAATTCGGTGGACTTCCCGGGCTGATCAAGAACGGCATGACTGGTAAAAACAAATACAGAGGAACCATCCTTGTGCCTGAGCTGATATTCCTGCGAGGGGGACGGTTTCCCACTTTTACTCATTTCATCAATGCTTCGCCGCACATCATCGTCCAGATGATCGGGAATGATCAGTTCGCACAAATTCCGGCCCAGGGCTTCCACGGCCGAATAGCCGTAGAGTTCTTCGGAGGCGCGATTCCAGTAGTGAACGGTGCCATCGACATTGTATCCCTGCACGGCAACGGAACGCACATCCTGGAGCAGTGTGCGGAAGCGTTGCTCACTCTCGCGCAGGGCATTAATCGCCTGCTGATGCTGCTGTTGAATCTGCCATTCGCGCAAACAACGTTCGACGGTTCGGGGCATGTTGGCAAAGGCTTCGGGGCTTTTTACCAGGTAGTCAATGGCGCCTGATTTGAGGGCTTCAACGGCCAGGGCTTCGCTGCCGGAAGAGGTCATGATCAGTACCGGAAATGAGTCTGTCGAGGTGATCTGTTCAAGAAAGTCGAGGGTGCGACCGTCCGGCAGGTTGAGGTCCAGCAGGATCATGTCCGGGCGCTGTTGCGCGATCGCTTCGCGACAAGCCTGGATATCCGCAGCAGTGCGGACCTCGATACCAGCGCTCATATCAAGCAGAGACCGTCTGATCAGTGCGGCATGGGATGGTTCATCATCAACGATGAGAATATGGGTCGTTTTTTTCGTCATAAGCTCCAGGGATTAGCCGGATGCCCAGGCCTCAGGGTTGCAGTTCCACATCAGCCAGTAAAAACCGACGCTGTCCATCATCTGGGTGAACTTGTCAAAATCAACCGGTTTGACCAGATAACTATTGGCATGGGCGTCGTAGGCCCTGGCGATGTCTGTTTCGGCTGCCGAGGTCGTAAGGATTACCGTCGGGATCCGTGCCATATCCGGATCAGATTTGACCTGGCGCAACACATCCAGCCCGTCAACCCGGGGCATGCGCAGATCAAGCAGAATCAGCCCCGGTCGCGGGGAGACCGCTGGATCGGCATACTTTTCGCGCCGATAGAGATAATCCAGGGCCTGCTGACCATCGCTAACATGCTCCAGACGGTTGGCAATGCGCGATATTTTCATCGTCCGACGGATAATCTCAGCGTGGGCCGGATCATCTTCAGCCAGCAGAATAACGATTGCTTCACCTGTGTTCATTGTTCCTTCTCCTCCTCTGTTGTTATCAGGGCACTGGGGAGGGTGAAATAGAAGCAACAGCCTTTTCCTTTCCCCCCTGACTCGAACCATACTCTACCTTGGTAAAGTTCGACAATCTTTTTCACCATCGGCAGCCCCAGGCCGCAGCCGGGGCTCTGCGGGTCGAGTTGGGAAAAAAGTGCAAATATCCGCTCGGCGTGCTCCGGATCGATGCCGATGCCGTTATCACGGACATAAAAGGTCGGGTTGTCGCCCTGATCTTCCATGCCGATCTCGATCTGTGGCTGTTGCTGATTCCCCAGATACTTGACGGCATTCTCAACCAGGTTCTGCCAGATCTGACCCAGGCGAACCGGATCACCGTACAGTTTTTGGGCAATGTCACCGACCCGAACCTCAATCTGTTTTTCGTGCATCAGCCCGGACAGGGCCACCAGACACTGCTCTACCAGTTCGGCTGCATCGATGAGTTGTGCTTCTGTTTCGGTACGTCCAACCCGTGACAGTTGGAGCAGTGCGGCGAGCAGCTCATCCATGCGATCAGCCGCTCCGGCGATATAGCGCAGGTCCTCCTCAACCTGTTCATGATCCTGCGCCTGTATGTCCTGACGGAGCATGCTTAAAAAAGACTTGATCGTCACCAGTGGGCTTTTCAAGTCATGGGAAACGCTGTAAACAAAATGTTCCATTTCCTGATTTTTTTGCTTGAGGGTGGTTTCTGCTGTTTTCCTGTCGCTGATATCACGGATCAGGGCAATAAACCCGAATGCTTCTGCGTAAACAGTCCGACTTTCATAAAAGCGCACGATGCCTGCGCTTGACAACTGATACTCAAAGGTTGCAATGGTGTCTTGCTCCCGCGCTTCTGTCATGGCGTAGCGGGCACGGGCAGCAATGTCGGCGGGCAGGACCGCGTCGATACTGTGACCAAGGAATCTGTCCGTTGGCATCAGCAGCGGTGGCGCCATGTCAGGGACATGGACATCAGTGAAAACTCCTTGCGTGTCCATAACAAAGATGATGTCCGGGATGGCATTAACCAGAGCGCGGTTGCGCTCCTCGCTGTCGCGCAGTGCTTTTTCCCGGGCCTTGCGTTCGCGGATATCAAGAAAGGTAACGACCGCGCCGATGGTGTCGCCGTTCTGGCGCAGCGGGTACGACCAGTATTCGATCGGAATACCACGACCGTCAACATGCCAGAAAAACTCTTCGTCGCGGTGGATCCGTTCATCGATATCGCGCAGCAGAGTACATTCTTCTGCGGGGAACGGAGTACCGTCAGCATGGCTGTGATGGATCTTGTTATGGATGTTGTGGCCGACCAGGTCATTCGGGTGATCATACCCAAGAATTTTCAGTGCGGCGCTGTTGCAGAAGGTGCAGGTACCCTGACGATCAACACCGTAAATGCCTTCGGCGGTGGAGTTAAGGAGCAACTGGGTCATGTCGTAGTTGCTGCGGAGTGCGGCTTTGCTTGTTCTTAAGTTTTCTTCGGCTCGTTTGCTCCGTTTGACCGCATAGTAAAGCAGGCCGACGATGCCGAGGAGAATGACAACGACAGCGGCGGCCAGACGATTGTAAAAAGCCGTGTAGGAGGATAACCGGCGCATGGCTTCGTGAGTGTCGGTGATATCATGAATGACCCCGAAAATCTGTTTTTCTGTAGCATCGTACAGACCCTGGGAATTCAGGTCGATGATCCGGCCGTCGGGGCGCTTGAAGCGCAGATGGAGATCGTAGGGAATGTCTTCCAGGATCAGCTTATTGATAGCTTCGACCATTTTGGTGCGGTATTCCGGCAGGATCATCTCACGGATGTCCGATACCGGTTGAACGGGGTGGTCAAGCCCTAAAAGTTCCAGGGCCCCTTCGGAAAACCAGTAGCTGTTGCTGCCCGGATCAAGAACCCAGTGCCCGAGTTCTGCGACTTTTTCAGCGAAACGCAGGCGGGCTTCGCTTTGAACGATGGTCTCTTCGAGAATATCCCGATCTGAGGCATCATGAATGATAGATGCAAGCAGCCTGCGTCCGTCGACAATCAGCGGGGAAGAATAGACCTCAACCGGGCGGATATCACCGTCAGCCAAACGGTGGCGAAAAACAAAAAAATTGCGTTGTTCACGGTCGGCCCGGCGGATTTCCTGTGCCGTTTCCAGCGGGCTTAAGGTGTTGATCTGCTGCATGTTCATTTGCAGCAACTTCTCATGCGGATAGCCGTAATAGGCGACAGCAGCCCTGTTGGCATCGACAATCTCTCCTGATGCGGGTTCGATCAGCAGGATCATCGCAGCATGATTGCGGAACATTTCAAAGGCACAGGTCAGATCAGCCTGACTTTGAAGAGGCAAGAGCAGCAAGAGCAGAAGAATCGACGTGACACCGGGCTTGCGGTAGCGTGTAGGCATGCGCGATCCAGGGGGAAGAAGAAAGCACGTTTGATGTATTTAATTTGTATCCACTTATTTTTTCATCTTCCGTGCCGATTGTCAACAAAAGAACGGCAGGAAAATTAAGCAGTCGGAATCCTTTCTCCATGGGTGCTTTTTGCCGTCCATGGCGACGGGCACTCTTTTCTAAAGGACACCGACCCTCTGCGTTTGAATTTACTGGAGCGAAGCAGATAACCAGATGAAGTTTTTCTCTTCGGATGCGGGGTCAGCTGTGTTTGCCGCTCAGTTCACTCAAGCGCTGGATAATCGGCAGGTGCTGGGTGCAGCGATCTTCGCAGGCACCACATTGAGTGCAGGTGGCAGCCAACTGGCGGTCGATATTCCAGTGGAGACGAAAGCGGTCATTAACGGTTGATTCGTCACCCTGACTGAGGATCAACTGGTTGTATGCGTCGAGAAACTTGGGGATGGGAATCTCCACCGGGCAGGGGAGACAGTAACCACAGCCGGTGCAGAGGCCGTCGAACGATTCGTTCAGATGTTCTTCGATGCGTGAACGTTCCTGCGCAAAAAGGGGTTGAAAACTTTCTACTGCCGCTACTGCTTCGTCAATTTCAGTGCTCGTGGTAAAGCCGACCAGGGCTGAAGTGATGGCAGGGTGCGAAAGGTTGAAGCGCAGGGCCGCACTGACGACACTTTCGTTCTGATGGCTTTGCAGAAAGGAAAAACGTTGCGGGTTGCGCGGGATAAGGCCACCACCAAGGGGGTTCATGGTAATAATGCCGAGCCCCTGGCGACCGGCATGATCTACTGCCGCCTGGCGGTAGGGAAAGTTGATGGCATTGTAGCCGAGCAGGACCCCTTCGAAATATCCTTCGGCAAGGACCGCGGCCAGATCGTCACCATCCATGTGGGATGAACAGAGCAGATGCTTGATCAGCCCTTCTTCTTTGGCTTTCAGGGCGGCAGCGACAGCGCCCTGATCGAGGCGCCTGTGCCAGTCATCGCGATCGAGGAGGTACCAGATGTAGAAGAAGTCGATGCTGTCAAGTCGCAGCAGTTCCAGGCTCTTTTCGAGGCTGCGACGTAGTTCGTCGCCGCCAGGGCGGGAGCATTTGGTGCCGATGAAGAAACTGTCGCGGGGAAGGTCTTTCAGGGCGGCACCGAAAATCGATTCACTGCGGTTGTTGCAGTACAGGGGTGCGGTATCGAAATAATTGATGTCCCGTTGCCAGGCGTAGCGTACCAGTTCAGCACTCTTGTCCATATCTGCCGGATCAGCAAAGCGCATACCGCCGAAACTGATGAGGGAGAGTTCACTGCCGGTCTGTCCAAAAGGTCGTTTGATCATCATCTCTTTTATGGCTTCGTCAGGCCGGCTCGTTGTCGGCTTCTTCGGAGTTGGTATCGTTCACCGGCGGTTTATCGGACACATCGGAGCCGAGCATAATGGCCATCCAGCGGGTTGAAGGATTCACTTCAAGAGCGATCTTCATGATCATGGTCAGGGGTACCGACAGCAGCATCCCGACCGGACCCAGCACCCAGCCCCAGAAGACCAACGACAAAAAGACCACCAGTGTCGACAGCCCGAGGCTCTTCCCCATCAGTCGTGGTTCAACGGCGTTCCCCATAATGACGTTGATAGCCATATAAAGACCGGCTGTCACAAGGGCGTGCAGAGGCCCGAGCTGAATCAGGGCGAGGAGAACCGCCGGTATTGCCGCGATGATGGAACCGATGTTGGGAATATAGTTGAATAGAAAGGCGATCAGTCCCCAGAGCAGGGCATAATCGACGCCGATGAGCATGAGACCGGCAGTAACAACCAGACCGGTGACCAGACTGATCAGGGTTTTGATGACCAGATACTTGCGGACGCCTTTGGCAAAGCGCTCATAAGAGGCCAGAGAGGTGTCGGCGTCGGTCAGCGCAGCACGTAGTTTGTTGGGCATTCCTGCTGCTTCAAAAAGGATGAAGATCACCGTCAGCAGGATCAGAAAGGAGTTGGTCAAGACGCCACCGGCTGCCGACAACATCCGTCCGGCGTATTGCATGATGGAGCCGGGGTCAAAGTGTTCGAACAGCAGTTGGCGCGAAATCTGAATGCCGTGACGATTGAGCCAGTCGATGAGGACCAGGGTTTGGGAGCGCAGCTGTTGTTCGTACTGGGGAAGCTGACTGGTAAAATCGTTTACCGAGGTGCCGATGATGGTCAGCACCGCCAGACCGCCGAGCATGACAACGGCGATGACAATAAGCAGGGCGACGGCTGCCGGAACCCGGTACTGCCGCAGCCAGTAGAAGGGGCCGGCGCAGATAATCGAAATGAAAAAGGCAAGGAGAAACGGCACCAGTAATGCCTGGGCCGCCTTAAGTCCGGCAATAATGACCACCAGGGCGGCAAAGGCGACCAGAATGCCGGTTGCTTTGTTCCGGGGGCTGTCCATGAGGTTTCCTCTGACCACAAAAGATTGTTCGTTCAATCGTAACTCTTCACCATGTCAATCATTTCAAGTGATGATGACAGACTATTGTCTTACCGCAAGAAGGGGATTGTAAAAAAATCAGTCACCAGCGGTACAGAGCAGTCGTTTGATCCCGTTTTCAAAGATGACATCCATCTTGTTGGGACGAGTGGTCGACAAAATGATCCCCATACCGAAGCTTGGGTGGTTGATAAGATCACCGGTTTTTATCGGGGTTTTCAAATTGTATGGAATCGCCGCGCCCTTGTCTGCGGCAGCCATCAGGCTTTCCCACTGGAGCTGTGAGCGGTTCTTGCGGGGTTGGGACGGATTGCGTGGGGTATTGGTGCGTGGCTTTGGCGGTGTGGTGCCGCGATGATTATGGACACTGCCACAGACATTGCATTCGACCCGGGCAATTCTGTCACCGACCATGGCGACAATGGTGTGGTTTGTTGTCTCTTTGCATTTACTGCAACGTGACAGGGTATGCTCTCCGGCGGAGGGTGCTTTCGTTGTCATGAACGCTCCTTGAAAACGCCCTTTGTACCCTGTCCGAATCAGGCTGTCAATGAACAGTTGTTTAACCTGAACCGGCTAAAGGGAATAGATATCCTGCGCCCAGGTGACGGCCTCGCGGTAGGCGGCAGGTAACTGCTGCTCGTCAACCTGCATCTCTGTTGTCAGCTGTGACACCGTATCCCAGTCTCCTTTTTCCATGGCGATGGCGAGTTGCAGGATGTCGCGCAACGGGCCATCGGTTCCGGTCAAGGCAGCAAACACATCATCTTCGACAGTGATTTCCTTGAGAATCTCGTCGAGAGGCCGGGACATGATAACGTCAAGCAGGGAGAACAACCCCATCAGAAACAGGTCGGATTTTCGGTCACCCATTCTGCACGGCAGGGCCAGTTGCTCGCACAGGCGGGCACGAATCAGGGAACTGACGACCAGTTCCGCGGGCTTGTCATCGGCCATGGATGAGATCGACAATAAGGAAACCCAGGAACGAATTTCACGCAGACCAAGCAGGGAGAGGGCCTGAAGCACCGAGGTTACCCGGCGCCGCAGGGCGAAAGCTGCCGAGTTGATCAGTTTAAGCAGCTTGTAGGTCAGGGACACTTCACTCTGGATGGTCAGAGCAAGCTTTTTGAAGTCGACCTCTTCGGCGTGAACATCCTTGAGGATGCGTAAAAATTGAATTTTGTTGGTGGGGATATCCTTACGCGAAATGATGATCGGTTTGGCGAAAAAATATCCCTGGAAAAGCTGATAGCCCATATTCTTCGCCTGTTCAAAAACTTCGTGGGTTTCAACCTTTTCAGCGAGCATCTTGATGCCGCGGGGAATCAACTGGCGGGCAAGCTCTTCTTGTTGTTTCTCGTCAGACAGAAGAAAATCGACCTTGACGATGTCGGCTAGATCCAGCAACGGCTCAAAATTTCGGTGGTAGACAAAGTCGTCGAGGGCGAGGGTGTAGCCAAGGGATTTAAGGCGTTTGCAAGCCTCAATGATCTGTGGGGTCGGTTCAACATTTTCAAGGATTTCAACCACTGCCTGTTGGCGCGGCAGGGTCGTCATCAGGTCTTCGAGGAGAACTTTTTCCGTACAATTGAGAAAAGCCTTGGTGTTGCCGGTCATTTCATCAAGGGTGAAGAGCAGGTTGCTGTTGGCAATAACGCTGGCAGAAGCCTGATCAAAATCCTCGCTGTCGAAATAGTTATGCAGACCGGAACGAAACAGCAGTTCGTAGGCGAAGACGCGCCCTTTGGTGTCAAATATTGGTTGTCTGGCAATAAAATGTTCCACAGCCGAGGCTTCCCCCCTGAATAAGTGCAGTTTAATGCGGTAAGTAAAACAGTGTATCCACTTTCACCAAAAAATAAAATGACAAATTGCTCTCATCCAGCAGTTGACCCGCTAATCGACCTTGGATAGACTTCCTCTGCCCGCTTTGTTTATTTGTATACCACATTACTCACATTTTATTACAAAGGAATACGTACATGAAAAAGGTTGTTCTGTTGTCTTGCGTGATTGCTCTGTGTGTCGTCACCGCGGCTATAGCCGTTCCCGCCAACCGTTCCCTGACTTATGACAAGAGTGCTGTCGGGCCGGTGGAGTTTTCCGGCAAGGTCCACGCTGACGCCGGATTTGCCTGTACCGATTGCCACAACCCCGACGTGTTTCCGCAGATGCGCAAAGGTGGCGTAGAGATCACCATGGAAAAAATCTATGCCGGAGAGCAGTGTGGTTTCTGTCACAATGGTGATACCGCTTTCGAGGCCAAAACCAGTTGTAACCGCTGTCACGTGCGCTAATTTTAGCCGGGAGCTGATGTTTTACAGGTTCACCAGCGGCGGGTCCCGCTATAGTGAGACCCGCCGCTGGTTCCCACTCCCCACTCCCCACTCCCTGTTTCCTATCTCCTATTTCCTACAACAGCAACAACACCAGCAGCAGCAGAATGAACATGACTCCGGCAACAGTGAGCTGGCGCAGAAGTTTTTCGGCATCCCACAACAGCAGTAGCATCGGCAGGTTCTGCCAGCGAGGCTGCCTGGGCAGTTGGGGTAATGCCGGTCGTGGTCGCATCGCAACAGCGTCGGCAAGGCGCTTGGCCATCCCTTCGATGATGACGATCATATCACCGGCCGGCACATTCCAATTGCGGCTGAACGGAGGTCTTTTGTACCAGACTGCCGTCGCAATCAGGGCGGCGAGTAACAGGGGCCAGGCAGCATCCACCAGTTTGGGGATTTGTTCGGGTCGAATACCTGTCAACCAGACCGGGCGGATGCCTCCCATTGTCACAACGATGATCAACAAAAGCCAACCTGTCCACATCCCCATTGCAGACGCAGATGTTGACTGCTCAGATTCTTTAAACAGCAGAAATACCAGACGGCACATCAGCAGGGTGGTTCCTGTGGCGGCCAATCCGAGGAGAACCACCAGTGTCTGTACCTCTGCCAGTGGTGACTGGAAGAGGTACTCTTTCAGGCCGCTTTTAGCCAGCGCTCCGCTGGTCCAGGGAGCTCCGGCCAGAGCCAGGGCCGGAATCAGCACTCCTGCCAGGGTTGCAAGGCGCAGCACAGGTGTTCCCTTGAGATTGAGAATCATGCCGACACCCAGAAACAGGGCTCCTTTGGCCAGTCCATGGTGCAGCGCGTAAAAGCTGATAGCCCCAGCGACAAGGGGCCAGGTTGCGGGATGCGCCAATCCGAGCCCGATACCGAGCAGGGGAAAGCCCATCTGACTGATGCTGGAATAAGCCAGCAGGGTTTTTGATTGGGTCTGAAAAAGACCGGCGGCGACGCCTAAAAAAGCCATCAGCAGACCGAGACTGATCAAAGCCATGGACCAGCCGGGCAGGGCGACATGACCAAGGGGCAGCAGGCGTAACAGACCAAGCAGTCCGGCCTTGATCATGGCACCACTGAGGACGGCACTGGCCGGAACCGGTGCGGCCGGATGGGCCAGGGGCAACCAGAAATGCAGCGGCACAATCCCCATCTTGATGCCCAGAGCGATCATCAGAAGTCCGATGATCAGTGGTTGGGCACTGGTATCGGCAAGAACCGCTGCCACATCCTTCATCAGCAGCGAGTCGGCGATACGTGCTGCCAGTACCAGAGCAGCAAATAGCAGAACTTCACCAATGATGACCAGCCACAGATAGATTTTTCCGGCACGCAGGGTAAAGGAGGTTCCTTCATGAACGATCAGTCCGTAGGCGGCAAAGCTCATGAGGGTAAAAAAGACGTAGAAACTGACCATATCCAGAGACAGGGTCAGGCCCAGATTCCCGCTCATGGTCGCTAGGAAAAAAATCCAGAAGCGGCGGTAGTTCGGGTATTTCCGGCAGTAGCTGTGGGCATAGAGCCCTGCTGCCAGCCACAACAGCGCGGTCAACAGCAAAAAAGTCCGACCAGTCGCATCGAGCCCCAGATGCGCGCCGAGAAACAGCCAGGAAATAGTGACCGGCGCCCCGGCTTGAGGCGTCAGAGCCAGCAGCAGCCCGGGTATGGCGGCAAGAGGCGCAAGTCGCTCGAGTGGATGGCGCAGTGCCGGTATGGTCAGGCCGAGGACTAACAATAACGGCAACAGGGGAACAATGATCAGAACAAGCTGGGAGGACCATTCTGTCATAGACCGTACTCCCGTGTGGTTATCAGTTCAACCCAATAGAGCGGGCTGCCAAAAAGATAGGCAAAGATTCCGAAAAAAATCACCAGGGCGGCAGTGATCAGAGGAGGTGCCAGCAGGGGCCAGATTGTCTCACGGCCACCGGCCAGGGTTGATTTTGACCACTGTTGCTGTTCCTTGTTAAACCAGATACGGTGCAGCACCGGCAGAAAATAACAGGCATTAAGCAGCGTACTTGCTATCAGGATGATGATAATCCATGGCTGACCTGCTGCCAGACTGCCAAGCCCCAGATACCACTTGCTGATAAAGCCCACCAGCGGCGGTACCCCGATCATTCCCAGCGCGCCGACAGTAAATGCCGTCATGGTCCAGGGCATGCGTCTCCCCACGCCATCCATCTCATCTATTTTGTGAATACCGAGGGTTTCCGCCAGATTACCGGCGCAGAAAAACAGGGTGATTTTCATCAATCCCTGATGAACCAGGTGAACCAGGCCACCGATGGTTGCCAGCGGGCTGGCCAGGGCGATCCCCATGAGGATATATGAAACCTGACTGACGGTGGAAAAGGCCAGTCTGCGTTTCAGGTCGTTTTGTGCCAGAGCGCGGATAGAGCCATAAAGGACAGTTATTGCCGCCATCACGGACAGCGGAAAAAGCAGATTCAGGTCAGCACTGAAACCGATACCGTAGATATCATGCACGACACGGACGATACCGAAGGCGCCGGCTTTGACGACAGCAACAGCGTGAAGCAGGGCACTGACCGGTGCTGGAGCCACCATGGCGGTGGGGAGCCAGCTATGGAGCGGAACCAGGGCTGCCTTGACTCCCAGGGACAGGACCAGCAGGGCGAAGATTATGGTGAGGCTGCCGTAGAGGGACGGATCAAGCCCTGAAATTACCCCGCCAGGGGTAAATTCAAGGGGACCGGCAATGGCCCGCAGCCAGACTGCAGCAAAAAAGAGAACCACACCACCAAGCAAGGTGTAGGCCAGGTAGATACGTCCTGCATGCAGGGCTGCCGGAGTGCCGCGATGAACCACCAGGGGGTAGGTGGAAATGGTCAGCGCTTCGTAAAAGATGACAAAGGTGATCATATCTCCGGCCAGGGCAATACCGGTAGTGGCACTGACGCAGAGGCTGAAAAAACCGAAAAAACGGCTCCGGTGCGGGGAGTTTTCCAGATAGCCGATGGCATAAATGGTGGTGAGCAGCCACAGGAATGCCGACAGGGTTAAAAACAGCATGGACAGGGCATCGGCTCGTAATACCAGTTCCATGTCGGCAAGTAGTGGCAGACGCAATTCTGCGTATTCGCGTTCAGCAACCCGAAAAAAGAGCAGCGCAATAAACAGCAGCTTGAATAGAGCTCCGGTGAGGTTGAGGGTCGTGCGCAGACGTACGCTTTCTTCGGCCAGGGTAAAAATGATCAGGCCCGGCAGCAGTGAACTGCTGAGGATTGCCAGGAGGATCAGATCATTCATGGACCTGCCTCCATGAAAATCGGACCGCTGACCGGTGCACCAAGAAGGGCGATCTGGACTGGCTCATAGGCAATCAGGCCAAACAGCAGGGCAATCACCGAGAGAACCAGAGGAGGCCATTTCATTACCCAGGGAATAACCGGATAACTGCTGCGCTTGACATCGAGAAAGGCCCAGCCCAATACCTTGGCAACGTAACCGGCAGCCAGCAGGGTGCCGCTGAGGATGATCGGTAGATACCACCATTGACCGGTGACCAGGGCGGCGTTGATGAACAACCATTTGGAAAAGAAGCCGCCGCTGGGAGGCAGACCGATAATGGTCGTAGCGGCCAGGGTGAATACGACCACCAGAACGCCGATGGGGCCACCGGCACCGGCCAGGCGCGATATCCGGTCGGAACCGGCGGTATGATGGATAGTCCCGGCCACCATAAACATGGCGGCTTTGCCACAGGCGTGGGTCATCATCAGCAACACGCCACCAACCCAGGCAGTGGCCATGGTTTCGTTGCGGGCAAGGGGAAACACCAGAAACAGGTAGCCGATCTGAGCCACGGTTGAATAGGCGATCAGAAGCTTGAGGCGCTCCTGCCGCAACGCCAGCAGCGAGCCCCAGATAATGGCCACCGAGCCCAGCAGACCCAGAAGATGTCCCACGGCGACGGTGTCAAGGGAGACAAAAACTTCGAACCACAAGCGCAGCAGAATCACATAAGAACATTTAATCACCAGGGCAGACAAAACAGCGCTGACCGGTGCCGGCGCCATGGCGTGGGCCTGGGGTAACCAGAAGTGTAATGGAAACAGGGCGCTTTTAAGTACCAGTCCGGCGACCATCAGGGCCATGGCGGCATGATCGAGACTTGTTCCGGTGATGATGTCGCCGAGTAGGGCCAGATCAACAGTAGCGTAAGCCCCGTAAAAAATCCCGACCCCGAGCAGGTAGGCCAGTGAGCCGAACAGGCCAATGAAGAGGTAGCGCAGTGCTGCTGTCAGAGCGGCCTTGCCCCCCTCAAGAGCGATCAGACTTACTGAGGCAAGGGTTACCAACTCAAGAGTGACGTAAAGATTAAAAAGATCACCGGAAACAAAGAGGGCGTTGCAACTTCCCCAGAGAAACAGCCACAGGGGCCAGAAATAGCGGGCCCTGCTGCTATGATGACCACGGGCGGGAAAATAACCAAGGGCGTAACAACTGATGATAAAGCCGACAACTGCAGTGACCGTCAGCATGACCAGGGCCAGACCGTCACGGCGCAGCTCGATGCCCAGGGGGGTGGGCCAACCGCCGCCGGTAATGGGTTGCACCTCGGCCGTCAGGGTTGCGGCAATAGCGGCCAGGGCGAAAAAGGGGAGCAACAGTGCTGTTGCCAGGCCGATCCAGCGCGCCTGTTGCGGTATCAGAAAGGCTACCACTGCAGCGCCGAGGGGAACCAGGGTCATCCAGAAGAACCAGTGCTGACCAAGGAGTATTTCAGTCAATGCTGGACTCCTCATCAACAGCAAGGGTGGTACAGTCAGTCAGGTTGTGAATCCTGACGGCCAGGGCAATGGCCACAGCGGTAAAGCACAAAGAAACAACAATGCCGGTCAGAACCATCACCTGGGGCACCGGGTCGGCGGCAGTTCCTTCGCCACGAGCCCCGGCAGCAATAAAGAGCATGAACACACCACTGCCCATGATGTTGGCAGCGAGAATTTTCCGCAGCAGGTGGCGGCGCACCAACAGGGCATGAAGGCCGATGGAAAACAGAATAATGCCACAACCTGCGTACAATATGGGGGCAGTCATGATGTCCCCTCCGACGACGGTGGTTGTTGCTGCTCTGTGGCGCTGATCTCGGCAGGGTGTCCGCCGGCAACGGCTGCTGCCAGAATCACGGCAATGGACACTGTTGCAACAATTTCAATCAGCAGAATCAGGGCACCGGCCAATTCCTGGGGGTACTGCAGCGGTAAATTCCCTGCCAGCAAAGTCGCGGCGGCAATCAGTATAAAAATCAGCAGCCCGCAACCGGCCAGCAGGCGCAGCGGCATACCATACCAGGCGGGCAAGAGGGAGCGACCGCCGAGGATGGCTAGCAGGATTCCGGCACTGAGCAGGGCCCCGGCCTGAAATGCGCCGCCGGGCGCATAGCCGCCCTGCCATAATAACGCGCCGGAGACAATCACCAGAATCGGCAGGTAGAGCTGACTCAAACCCTTGAGTACCGGGGACGGGGCCTCCTGATGAAACAGGGGGCGGGCCTGATCGAGGGACCAGATACTTACCAGGGCCAGCAGCAGCACACCTTTTTCGAGCAAGGTGTCCCAGGCACGAAAATTCAGCAGTACGGCCGTCACCGGATGATCGGTGCCACTGATGTCAAGCAAAGACAGAACCAGTCCCTGCTGACCGGATGAAACGATCTGGAGTTGTCGCAGTTCCAGCAGCAGAATAATGGTGACCGAAGGGATGATGATACCGATAAGAACCGCCGGTGTCAGACGTTGCAGAAACGTTGTCGGTCGTGGTGTGCGTCGGCAGCGTTCTGCTGAACCCAGCTTGCCCAGTCCGACCAGCAGTAAGGTGCCGGTAATCCCGGCACCGATGGCTGCTTCGGCCAGGGCGACATCGACGGCTCCGAGGCGTGTCCAGGCCAGAGCCAGTAACAGGCCGAAGGCGATGAACAGCACCACCGCCCGAAACAGGTCGCGGCTGGCCAGCAGCAGCCAGGCCAGAGAGATCAGGGTCGTCATCAGGATCAGGTCGAAAGCCAGGACCAGGTCAATCATTGGCGACTCCAATGTTTGTGGCCATCTCCGCGGGCTTTGCGGGCAATCAAATGGGCAACTGTTGCGCCGGCAATGAGTACCAGCAGCCAGGTCAAGAGTAAGCGGATGATTTGCTGCACGTTGTCGGCCTGGAAAATCAGGGCCAATACTACCAGCCCGAGCCCGAGATTATCGGCTTTGGTCAGGGCATGAAGACGACAGTAGAGATCCGGGAAGCGCAACAGGCCAAGGGTCCCAGCCAGAAAAAAAGGCAGGGAGGCAAGCAGCAGCATTGTAGTGATGATCTCAGTGACGGTCATTTTGGTCCTCTGTTTCTGTCGTCTTATCGATATCCCTGCGCCGGACAAAGGTGGCGGCCGCTATTGCTGTCAGCAGGGCAAAGATCAGGGCGACGTCCCAGATGGCGGTATTCTCGGTGGCCTGTCCAAGCAGCAGCAGAATGGCAACCGCCGTGGTGCCGAAAAGTTGTGCGGCCAACATGCGGTCGGTGGCGGTTGGACCACGCAATACCCGCACCATACCGACGCAGATGGTCAGCAGTAGAATCAGGGCCAGAGCAAGGTAGAGTCCGGTCATCGGTTGCCTCCGGAGGGGTGTTTAAAAAGCCTGGCAACATGGGTTTGCAGTTGATTCAGCCCAGGGTCAATGTCGCGGTCGAGCACGTGTACCTTTAGAATGGTATCACAGAGTTCAGCGGACAAGGTTCCCGGCAGCAGACTGACGCTGTTGAGAAAAAAAATGCGTGGTCTGCCTGGTGGCAGGCTTAAGGGAAAATCAATGACATCAGGATTCAGAGGGAGTGATGGGGAATAGGCCCGGCGGGCAACGTCGATGCCACCGCGTACCGATTGCAGCAGAAAGTAGGGAATAAAGCGGAGCAGTCCCGGCAGAGACAGCTGCTGGTTTTCGCTTTGCGGTACCGATTGCATCACCCACAATGCCAGGGCAATAGTCGGTACGCCAATGATCCAGGACGTCAGGGTGTTGCCTCCGGTCAATACCCACCACAGGAACAGGCAACCGCCAAGACGGAGGGTGAAGCGAGACCACAAATTTGTCTGTGCTGCCATCGGGCCTCCTGTAGGTAAAGTCAGAATTCAGAATTCAGAATAGAGAATTCAGAATAAAAGAATACAGAATATAAGAGCCGGATGCCAGAAATCGAGTGCTAGGGTCCGTCCGGAACCTCCGATGACTAACCGGCAAGTTTCCGGACAGAAACTAACCGAGAAAACGGCGCATCATTGCCAGTGCCGCACGGCGACCGTCGGCGGCGGCAGTGACCACCAGGTCGGCTCCGCGGAAACAATCGCCCCCGGCATAGACCTTGGGGTGACCGGTGAGGCCACTGGCGGGATCGATCTCAATCTGATCCCACTGATTAGAGATCACTCCCCTATCTACAAGCTCTGTGACCGGAGTGACGTCAAATCCCAGGGCCAGAATAACTGTGTCTGCCGACACACAATGGGCGGTGTCAGGAATAATTTCAACGCGCTGGCGGCCATCGGCGTCCTTCTCGGTCAGACGGGTTTGTTCGACCTCAATGCAAAGGGTGCCGTTATCGTCGCGGCGGATTTTCCGTGGACTGATATTGAAGTCAAACACCGCTCCTTCCTCGACGGCATTCTGAAATTCCTTGTGGCTACCGGGCATGTTGGCTTCGTCGCGGCGATAGAGGCACGTGACCTCTGCGGCACCGTCACGCAGGGCGGTGCGCAGGCAATCCATAGCGGTATCGCCACCGCCGATGACGACCACCCGTTTGTTTTGCATGGAAAAACGAGGGTCGGCGGGTTGACCAAATAATTCTTTCTGTTTTTCAATCAGATAGTCCATGGCCAGCATCACTTCCGACTCGTCTTCGCCGCTGATTCCTGCCTTGCGCCCCTGCGTCGCGCCGATGCCGATGAAAACCGCGTCATGATCTTCAATCAACTGACCGTAGGAGATCTGATCGCCGATCCGTTGTCCCAGGTGCAGTTCCAGTCCGGCCTGCTGGAGCAGATCAAAACGATGGGAGACGATGTTTTTATCGAGCTTGAAGCCGGGAATCCCGTAGGTCAGCAGACCACCGGCATGTTCAGCCTGTTCATACATGGTCACCCTGATTCCGGCCCGCAGCAGAAAGTGGGCACAGGACATGCCTGCCGGACCGGAACCGACAACGGCGACGCGGGTTTTATGGCGCAGGCCGGGAAAGGGAAGCTTCATCCCGGCGGCAAAAGCCAGATCAGTAATCGATGCTTCAATAGCACCGATGGTGATGGCGCCATAGCCGTCATCGAGGGTGCAGGCCCCTTCACACAGATGCCCCTGGGGGCAGATACGACCGAGAATCTCCGGAAACGGTGAACTTTCGTTAGAGAGTCTGAAGGCACGTTCCAGGTCTCTGTCGGCGATGGCTTCGAGCCATTGCGGAATATAGTTCTGCAACGGACAGCCGATGGTTGCACAGAAGGGATCGCCGCATTGAACACAGCGTTCTGATTGCTTACGGACCATGCGGCTGTTGAAAAAACGGTAGATTTCATCAAAATTTTGCAGTCGCTGAGAGGCTTCAAATTTATCCGGCTCCTGGCGGCCGGTTTCGGTAAAGCTTTGCATATATCAATCCCCTTCTTTCGGGTTGAGCGGCGCTTTCATGTCCTTGGGTGTCACCATCCAGAAATAGGCGAGTTCTTCCCGAAAATCATCAAGAATCGTTTTGGCAATGGGGCTCGCGGTACGATTGTGATAACTGATAAGAATATTCTTTAAGTAGAGTTTGCCCTCATTGTCTTCATCAACATCAATCCGTCGGGCAACCACCAGTTGCTGATTGAGCCGGTCAATGAAGTTCTTTCGGCGATCGTAGACAAAAGCAGCGCCTCCGGTCATTCCGGCGCCGAAATTGATGCCGGTTTCTCCCAGCACGACAACGGTACCGCCAGTCATGTATTCGCAGGCATGGTCACCGGTTCCTTCAACGACTGCCAACGCGCCGGAATTGCGCACGGCAAAGCGTTCACCGGCGGTGCCGGCGACGAACAGCTTGCCACCTGTGGCCCCGTAAAGGCAGGTGTTGCCGACGGCCGAAGCGCCATATTGATAGACCTGCGGAATGATGATGATGCGTCCACCGTGCATCCCTTTGCCGACATAATCGTTGGCAACGCCATTCAGCAGCAGAGACATTCCTTCCGACAGAAAAGCGCCCAGAGATTGTCCGGCAACTCCTTTGAGACGGATGGTGAGAGCTTCTTTAGGGAGTCCGGTATCACCATAAAAGCGTGCGATTTCGCCGCTGATCAGGGTACCGAAACTGCGATTGACGTTGCTGATAACCCGCTCGGCAACCATCTCAAGCTGGGGATTCTTGATCACCGGATAGATCTCCTTAAGGAGATCCTTTTCAAATTCATTGTCATCAAAGGGCGGGTTGCTGCGCTGCTGAATATTGATTCCGTCTATTTGTTGTAACAGTTCAGAAAAATCAAACCGGGCAAGTAGCGGCGAATCCAGTTTTTCCAGCAGGTCGTTGCGTCCGATGACCTCCTCAAGGGACCGGAATCCGAGGGCTGCAAGAATTTCGCGGACATCTTCAGCAACATTTTCCAGATAGCTGATTACCTTTTCGACGGTCCCCACATAATGGGCACGCAAGTTTTCATCCTGGGTAGCGACACCGACGGTACAACGGTTGAGATGGCAGACGCGCAGCAGTTTGCAGCCCAGCAGAACCAGCAGCGGTGTGCCGAATCCATAGCTTTCTGCACCAAGCATGGCAGCCTTGACGACATCGCGTCCGGTTTTGATGCCGCCATCGGTCTGCAGGGCAACGAACGCCCGCAGATTGTTGGCCTTAAGACTGTTGTGGGCTTCACTTAAGCCGAACTCCCAGGGGTTGCCGGCATGTTTGATGGAACTTAGGGGAGCGGCACCGGTGCCGCCATCGTGGCCGGAAATGACAATCTTGTCAGCGTAAGCTTTGGCAACTCCGGCAGCAATGGTGCCGACTCCTTCGGTAGAAACCAGTTTGACGCTTATTTTTGCCAGAGGATTGATCTGCTTGAGGTCGAAGATTAACTGGGCCAGGTCCTCAATGGAATAGATGTCATGATGGGGCGGCGGTGAGATCAGGGTCACGCCGGGAATCGTGAAGCGCAGTCGTGCGATTAGCGGAGTGACTTTTTCTCCGGGCAATTGTCCCCCTTCGCCGGGCTTGGCACCCTGGGCGAGTTTGATCTGAATTTCTTCGGCACTGCGTAGGTAGCCGGGGGTGACGCCGAAGCGCCCCGAAGCGATCTGTTTGATGCGGCTGTTGCGAATGGTTTTGTAACGGCCGGCGTCTTCACCACCTTCGCCGCTGTTGGAGTGACCACCGAGGCGATTCATCGCTTCCGCCAGAGCCTCATGGGCTTCTGGTGACAGAGCTCCCAGCGACATGGCGGCCGAGTCGAAGCGTCTGGTGATGGCTTCTGCCGGTTCCACCTGTTCAATCGGCAACGGGGAATGGGGACTTCTGAATGCCAGAGCATCGCGCACGTACTTGATGCCACGACGCTCGATCATGGTGCGGAATTTAAGGTATTCCTCACGGGATTTGATCTCGGCAAAACGATGCAGTTGAGTGACATGCCACGAATTAAAATCATGATACTCAAAACCGGGGTTGTCGCGGTAATAACCGCCAATTTCAAGAGGGTATACCGGTTCCATGTAGCTCTCGGCAAAAATTTTATGGTGAACCTTGTCGATGCGCTCTTCAAGGTCTGCAAAGCCAAGGCCCGGCATTAATACCGGCGACCCCTTGAAACAAGGATCGACCACTTCGCGTGACAGGCCGATGATATCAAAGAGGGCGGCATTGCGGTAACTTGATACTGTGCTGATACCCATCTTCGACATGATTTTCAAAATTCCCTTGTTAAGAGCTTCGTAGACATTCTGCAGTGATTTGCGCAGCTCCCGCGGGGCCTGATTGCGTTTTTCTCCGATGTTCAGGGCTGTGGCGTAAAGCAGCCAGGGGTAAATGGCGATGGTGCCGTAGCCGATCAGTACCGCCGCCGAGTGCGGGTCCATGACTTCACCGGTGGCAGCCACAAGACTGACGTGCTGGCGCTGACGTGTTTTGAGCAGTTGGCGGTTGATAAAACCAACAGCCAGAGCCATGGGGATCAGTTTTTTCTCCTTCTGGAGAACCCGGTCATCGAGGATGACGATGCGTACACCGTCGTTGGTCACAGCGTCGACAACCTTATCACCCAGTTGTTCCAGGGAGGCGTGCAGGTTCGAGGTGAAATCCGTATGGAAGATACGGTACTTGTAACAGGGCTCGTAGCGGGGCAGTTCCGGGTCACCAAAGGAGAGCAGCGACTGGAAAATTTCGTACGACAAAAAGGGCGAGACACTTTTCAGCCGCATGGCCCGATCTTTGGTTTCGACCAGTGGGTTGCCGATGCCGCCGATGCCAATGGTCGTTGACATCACTGCTTTTTCGCGCAAAGGGTCGATAGGAGGATTGGTGACCTGGGCGAATTTCTGCTTGAAGAAGTCACTAAAGTTGCGTTGCTGGTCGGAAAAAGCCGCCAGCGGCGTATCGTCTCCCATGGAACCGACAGGTTCCTTGCCATCGGTCATCATTGGTCTGATGACCAGATCGACGACCTCGGAGGTAACATTGTGATAACGCTGGGCAGTTTCCAGCTCCGGGTAGCGATAATCCTTGTCTTCACAAAACTGGCGACCGATAAATTCCTGCAGGTAGAAGGTGTGGTCGGTCAACCACTGATTATAGGGTTGCGACTGCATCAGGTAGCGGTCGATATCGCGGGTGTAGAAGACCTTGCCGGAGTTCAGATCGGCAGCGATCATCTGGCCGCTCTGCAGCCGTCCCCGTTCACGGATCATGTCGGGTGGAGTATCGATAACGCCGTACTCGCTGCTGATCAGCAGGCGGTTGTCATGGGTGATGATGTATTTGGCCGGGCGCAGGCCGTTGCGATCCAGAACGCAGCCGATATAGCGCCCATCGGTCAGACTGATGGCGGCAGGCCCATCCCAGGGTTCATAGGCCGCTGAAGTGTATTCGTAGAAAGCGCGCAGTTTGGCCGGCATGTTGGCGACGTTGTGACGTGCCGGCGGCACCAGGGCGCGGATCGCCTTGAAAAAATCGATACCATTGGCGAGCATGAACTCAATCATGTTGTCGAGGCTGGCGCTGTCGCTGACTCCTTCCTCAAGCAGGGGCATGATCCGCTCAATTTCTTCAGCGGAAAAGACCGAACTGCGAGCATCGGTAAACTTGTACCGGGCTTTGAAGCGGTTACCCTGGATCGAATTGATCTCGCCATTGTGGGCAATGGCCCGCAGGGGTTGAGCCAGTTTCCACTGGGGCAGAGTGTTAGTGGAAAAACGCTGATGAAACAGGGCAAAGGAAATTTCAAAATCAGGGTCCTGCAGGTCGGGGAACAGGGTTTCAATGTAGGTCGGCATCACCAGTCCCTTGTAGCTGATCAGGGAGCGGGAACAACTGGTGATATAGAAGTCGGGATCATCACTAAATTGCTTTTCGACCTCCTTGCGAGTCAGGTAGAGCAGAGCGTCGAAGCGACGGGTTGCAATCAGGGCTGCCGGAGCCACAAAGACCTGGAAGATTCGTGGCAGTTTCTTCAGGGCGTACTCTCCGAGTGCTTCGGTATTGACAGGGGCTTCACGGGTAAACAGAATCCGCAGGTCGTTTTTGCCGCAAAACTTCTCAAAAACTGGCAACTGCTTGTCGGCATTACGGGTGAAAATAACGGCTACAGCAAACTGTTCCGGCAGAGAAACCTGCTGTTCGTCGGCGATCTTGCCTAAAAACTTGACCGGCATGGAACAGAGCAGGCCGGAGCCGTCACCACTTTTGCCGTCGGCGGCGATGGCACCACGATGCATCATGCGTTTGAGAGCCTTGATCGAGTCTGTCAGCAGTTGATGGCTTGGCTGATTGTCGATCTGGGCCAGCAGACCGAAGCCACAGTTGTCACGAAATTTCTCGGCTGGATTCATAAAAAACTTATCCTTTACTGGGATGGTGCAAGTCGCATCGGGTGCGATCTCTGATCGTTGCTTTAAGTGTGGACGCAACAGGTAGACCATTGCAAAAAGCGTGCACAAAGCCTGGAAAGATGAAGAAGTCAGCAGTCTCCGGCACGGAGTCTGCTCAGCGCCATCGCTCCGGCATTGATGCTGCCGAAACATTACGCAGTTTACTGCAGTGTGTGCTATAAAAACAGCAATTTGAAAATTATCATATGACTTGCTTGGAACTAATCTTCCGTAAATACAATTTTATTCCCTCTCCCTGAAGGAGAGGGTTAGGGTGGGGAGGAGGTTTTGACCATTTCAAGCCCCCTCATCCGGCTTTCAGCCACCTTCTCCCCCAGGAGAAGGGTTCAGAAGCGGAAGGTTGGTGCTCATCAGGTCATACAATTACCACAAGAGGAGACAGATTTATGAGTAAGTCGCAGCGGGTTTCGACCGGCTATACGGAACTGGATGAAATACTTGATGGTCTGCGTATTGGCGACAATGTCGTGCTCAAGGTAGAGTCGATCGAAGATTATCGCTATTTTGTCCAGCCCTTTGTCGATCAGGCATTAAGTGACGGTCGCCGGATCAACTATATGCGCTTCGGCGACCATCTGCCCCTCCTCGGGGAATCGCCGCAGATAAAGGTCCACGAAATCGATCCAAAAGAAGGCTTCGAGCCTTTTGCCAGTCAGGTGTACCGCATCATTACCGAACAGGGCAAAGAAGCTTTTTATGTTTTTGATTGTCTCTCCGAGTTGCTGTCAGCCTGGGCCACCGATCACATGATCGGCAATTTTTTCCGGGTTACCTGTCCCTACCTGTTTGATCTTGACACCATCGCTTATTTCGCCCTGATCCGCAGTCGCCATTCTTTCCGTACGGTTGAGCAGATCCGCAATACGACCCAGGTGCTCATTGATGTGTTCAGCCATGAGGACCACTTTCATATTCAGCCCCTCAAGGTCTGGGAGCGGCGCTCTCCGACCATGTTTCTGCCTCATCACAAGGTTGGTGAACGCTTTATTCCGCTGACCAACAGTTTTGAGTCGACACGACTTTACAAGTCGCTGGCCGAACGGACCGCCAACGGCAGCCGCAGGCAGATTGATCACTGGCACCGCCTGTTTATCGATGCTGAAGATCTGTGCCGGGAAAATGCCACCGGTTATGAGCGTGACAATATGGTACGGCACCTGTGTCGGCATATTCTTGCCCGCGAAGAGCGGATGCTGGCGCTGGCGCGGGAATATTTCACCCTGCCTGAACTGCTGGATATCAAGTCGCGGATTATCGGCACCGGGTTCATTGGCGGCAAAGCGGTCGGGATGCTGTTGGCTCACAACATACTGCGCGGTGATGAGAGTTTTGACTGGGACTATCACCTCGAAAAGCACGACTCCTTCTACGTCGGTTCCAATGTATATTATTCCTATATTGTCCATAATGATCTCTGGCACCTGTTCATGCGCCAGAAGTCTGATGAGGGTTATTTCAGTGCGGCAACAGAGTTGCGCGAAAAGATGCTGAGGGGTGTTTTTCCTGCGGAAATCCGCGAAGAATTTCAGCAGATGCTCGAATATTATGGGCAGTACCCGATTATTATCCGTTCCAGCTCTCTGCTTGAGGACGGTTTCGGAAATGCCTTTGCGGGCAAATATGACAGTTTTTTCTGTGTTAACCAGGGTAGCCCCGAGGAGCGACTCGCAGCACTGGAGGATGCCATCCGCAAGGTGTTTGCCAGTGCCATGAGTGAGGACGCCCTGGCCTACCGCCTGCAGCGCGGGCTCGATAAAAAAGATGAGCAGATGGCCCTGCTTATCCAGCGGGTGTCTGGATCTTACCGTAAGCACTACTATCTGCCCGAACTGGCTGGTGTCGGTGTCTCTTACAACACCTTTGTCTGGGACAAGGAGATGGATCCCCAGGCCGGCATGTTGCGTCTGGTTCTGGGTATGGGAACGCGGGCGGTGGATCGCTCCGAGGTCGATTATCCGCGCGTGGTGGCCCTTGACGCGCCCGCACGGCGACAGCACAAGGGATTTGAAGATGTCCGCAAGTTCTCCCAGCGCGACATCGACCTGCTCAATATCAACGAAAACTGCATCCAGACCGTGTCGCTTTACAATCTGGCCCAGGAAGATCTCGGCATCCCCTGGGAAACCTATGCTGTTCGCGACGAAGAAACCATTCAGCTACTGCAGGAACGCGGCCGCAACGTGTCCAACGTCTGGATGCTGACTTTTGACGATTTCCTGGAGCAGAGCGATTTCGCCCCCTTGATGCGCCGCCTGCTCAAAACCATTGAAAAAGCTTACGGGTATCCGGTGGATGTGGAATTCACCGCCAATTTTACTGCCGACCGGACCGTAAAGATCGATGTGGTTCAGTGTCGCCCGCTGCAGACCAGTGGAACCGAAGCCAGTCTGGTGATGCCTACGGACATACCGGCTGACAAGCTGCTGTTCAGCTCGACCGGCAATTTCATGGGAGGGAACGTCTCCCACGCCCTGGACTGGATTGTCTGGGTGGAACCATCCGAGTACCTGCGTCTGCCGCTGTCGGAAAAATATGAAGTAGCCCGCCTCATCGGGCGGCTTAATCAACGCATAGCCAATCGCGAACAGGGGCGGACCATGCTCATCGGCCCTGGACGCTGGGGAACCAGCACCCCCTCCCTCGGGGTGCCGGTGTCGTTTGCCGAAATCAGTAACCTTACGGCTCTGGTTGAGGTAGCTTTTCCGTCCGGCGGCCTGATGCCCGAGCTCTCTTTCGGCTCTCACTTTTTCCAGGATCTGGTTGAGGCCAACATCTTTTACCTGGCGCTGTTTCCCGAGAACAGAGGTTGTACCCTCAATAACGCCTGGCTGCGCGATCGCCCCAATGCATTGGACGGACTGATCCCGTCGTGCAGTCATTACAAGTCGGTGGTCAAGGTTTGTCGTGTACCGGAAACCGGGGTACGATTGATGGCTGATGTTGTGGCACAGGAGCTGGTCTGTTTTGAGGAAGGACAGGAGGGGTATTAGGTAATGGGGAGTAGGGAGTAGGGAGTGGGATGATAACTAAAAAGCCCGGCGTAAAGGCCGGGCTTTTTAGCTGTGTTCTATCTTCTATCTTCTGAATTCTATCTTCTATATTCAGAATTCAGCCTTCTGAATTCTGACCTTTACACCAGTCCCATGGCCAGCATGGCTCTGGCCACCTTGGTAAAGCCGGCAATATTGGCACCGAGGACATAGTTGCCTGGCGCACCGTATTCATCTGCTGTTTCAAAACAATCTTTGTGGATGTTCTGCATGATGTCCTGCAGACGATCCTCGGTGTGTTCGAAGGTCCAGGAATCGCGGCAGGCGTTCTGCTGCATTTCCAGGGCGCTGGTAGCAACGCCGCCGGCATTGGCGGCCTTGCCGGGGCCGTAGGCGATGCCGGCCTCCTGGAAAGCCTTGATACCTTCCGGTGTGGTCGGCATGTTGGCCCCTTCACCCACAGCGATACAGCCGTTTTTAACCAGGGTTTTGGCGTCCTTGCCGTTGAGCTCGTTTTCCGTGGCGCAGGGCAGGGCAACCTGGCAGGGCACATCCCAGATACTCCCTTTTTCAATGTAGCGCGCGTGTTTGTGGTAGTTGGTGTAGTCCTTGATGCGGCGCCGTTCAATTTCTTTGAGTTGCTGGACCAGCTCAAGATCAATTCCATTTTCATCAACAATGTAGCCGTTGGAGTCGGAACAGGCAATCACCTTGCCGCCCAGTTGATGGACTTTTTCGGTAGCGTAGATGGCGACGTTGCCGCTGCCGGAGACGACACAGGTTTTGCCGTCAAAACTGTCCTTGCGCGCCTTTAGCATTTCATCAACAAAGAAGACGGTGCCGTAACCGGTGGCTTCGGTGCGGACCAGGGAGCCGCCCCAGTTGAGTCCTTTGCCAGTCAGTACGCCGGCTTCCCAGCGGTTGTTAAGGCGCTTGTACTGGCCGAACATGTAGCCGATTTCGCGGCCACCGACGCCGATATCGCCGGCGGGAATATCGGTGTGCTCGCCGATGTGGCGCTGCAGCTCGGTCATAAAGCTCTGGCAGAAGCGCATGATTTCGCCGTCGGTTTTGCCTTTGGGGTCAAAGTCGGAGCCGCCTTTGCCGCCGCCAATCGGCATGCCGGTCAGGGCGTTTTTGAAGATCTGCTCAAAGCCGAGGAACTTGATGATCCCCAGATAGACGGAAGGGTGGAAGCGCAGGCCGCCCTTGTAGGGGCCGAGGGCACTGTTGAACTGAACGCGGAAGCCGCGGTTGATCTGGACGCGGCCGTGAGTATCCATCCAGGGGACGCGGAAAATAATCTGGCGTTCCGGCTCACATATCCGCTCAATGATCTTGTGGTGGGCAAAGGCCGGGTTTTTTACCAGCACCGGACCAAGGGATTCGAGGACCTCACGGACAGCCTGATGAAATTCGACTTCACCGGGGTTGCGGGCCAGGACTTCCTGATAGATCGGTTCAATTTTTTCGTCGAGTTGTACCATCATGGTCGTACCTCCTTGTATGATATGATTAAAAAACAGGCAAAAAGCTTTAAAATGGAAGAAGCAATCTGTACAGATATGGGTACATAAAAGAGCAAGCACTTAATAATTTAGCAAAAACCATGCCTTTTGCATAAAAAATATACATTTCTGGGTGCCGTGTCGTGGTGGGCAGTCGGTTCGGGCTGGTTGCCGCTGACTGTTGAGCGTTTTTTCTGGTGATTGGGTTGTGCCGCTAATATGGTTGCGCAGATTTCCGCGTTTTTGGCGTAAAGCAACTCCTTCTAGTGAGTAGTTATGTGCCCTGTTTGAGCTTTTTTCAACTTTGTTGTGGTAGGTTGTGCGGGTAGTGTTTCTATAAATAGTTATTGTGGTTGTCTGCTTGACTCCAGTCAGGTCGATAACCAAAAGGAGTTCATATGCTTCTTGTCAGGGGTGGTTCAGCCGTTTGCTCAGTGCCTGGGGGCTGATGCCCAATAATTTTGCTGCCCGCGACTGGTTTCCCGAGGTTCGTTGCAGGGCTTCGTTGATCAGTCTCTGCGTCGCCTGCTTTATGGTTGGCAGCTCCTGTCCAAAGGCGATATTTGTGTCCGGTGTATCGTCGACAATTGTTGCTGAAGCAGCTTTCAGGAAAGCCGGGGAGGTTGTCGAAACGACATCCTTGAATCGCTGTAAAGACAGGGTTTCCCCCTCATGAAGGCTGATGGCATCAAA
>SLDV01000151.1 GCA_007125165.1 Geobacteraceae bacterium
CACCCTTGTCACAGGACCCCCGACCCTGCGGTCAGAACAACAGCTGAATAGTTACCTAAGTTACCTATAATTTCAAGTCGACAACACCCTGACAAAGCTTGGCGCGCAGCAACGTGATATCGGCGCTATCGAGATATTCGTCAAAGCTCATGACCCGGTCGATGACCCCGTTCGGAGTCAGTTCGATAATCCGATTGGCCGTTGTCGCGACAAACTTGTGGTCATGGGAGGTAAACAGAATCACTTCGGCAAAGCTGATCAGACTGTTATTCAGGGCAGTGATTGATTCCAGATCCAGGTGATTGGTGGGCTCATCGAAGATCAGGGCGTTGGCGTTGGTCAGCATCATCCGGGCGAGCATGCAGCGGACCTTTTCGCCACCGCTTAACACTGTCGTTGCCTTGGTAGCTTCATCGCCGGAAAAGAGCATGCGGCCCAGATAGCCGCGGGCAAAACTTTCCCCTTCGGTCGGCGCATACTGCCCCAGCCAGTCGATCAAACTCATCTCGTTGGCAAAATAGCTGCTGTTTTCCTTCGGAAAATAGGCCGGGGTGATGGTAACGCCCCAGCGGTAACTGCCGCTGTCCGGCTCCAATTCTCCGGCCAGAATCTGGAACAGGGTGGTCTTGGCCAGACTGTTCCCCCCGACAAAAGCAATCTTGTCACCCTTGTTGACGATCAGATTCAAGCGATCGAGCACCTTGACCCCGTCGATGGTTTTACTCAGGTCGGTGACTTCGAGGATGATGTTACCGCAGGGACGCTCCGGTTTGAAAATGATGAAGGGGTATTTGCGCGATGAGGTGGGCAAATCGTCAATTTCCAGCTTGTCGAGGAGCTTTTTGCGGGAGGTTGCCTGTTTGGCCTTGGAGGCGTTGGAACTGAAACGGGCGATAAACTCCTTAAGCTCGTTGGCCTTGTCGCTCGCCTTTTTGTTGGCGTCCTGTTTCTGCTTCAGAACCATCTCACTCGCCTCATACCAAAAATCATAGTTGCCGACATAAGTGCGAATGGTGCCGAAATCGATATCAGCGATATGGGTACAGGCCTGATTGAGAAAGTGACGGTCGTGGGAAACGACAATGACCGTATTCTGGAAGCGGCTCAGAAATTCCTCCAGCCACCCGATCGATTTCAGATCCAGATTATTGGTTGGCTCATCAAGCAGCAGGATATCGGGGTTGCCGAACAGGGCCTGGGCCAGCAGGACGCGGACCTTGTCACCCCCTTCCAGTTCCTTCATCTTCTTCTGGCGCAGGGCTTCGGGGATGCCGAGACCGTTGAGCAGGACGGCGGCCTCCGATTCCGCATCGTAGCCATTTAATTCGGCAAATTCCGCTTCCAGTTCGCCGGAACGGACGCCGTCAGCATCGTTGAATTCCCCCTTGCTGTAGATCGCCTCGCGTTCGACCATCACCTCATAGAGTTTTTTATGCCCCATGATGACCGTATTGAAGACCGTTTCGTCGTCAAAAGCAAACTGGTCCTGGCGTAATACCGCCAGACGCAACCCTTTGTTGATGAAGACTTCGCCCTTGTCTGGCTCGGAATCGCCGGCAAGGATCTTAAGAAAGGTGGATTTGCCGGCGCCGTTGGCACCGATCAGGCCGTAGCAGTTGCCGGGGGTAAACTTGATATTGACATTGTTGAAAATAATCCGCTTGCCATATGCCAGGCAGATGTTTGTAGCACTGATCATTGTTGTTTCTTTCTCACTATGTATCCAATAGAAAAAGACCACCGAGTCAAACCCTGTGGTCTTCGCGCCGCCAAGCTATAACATGTATTCCGGACACAGGCTAGTTCAAATCACAACCCTCTGGGTGACACCACTGGTCATGCCGCATGAATCCTTTGTCTGCCGCCGTCCGTTAATGCTATATTGAAACTTCCTGTGCCGGTTATTTCCGAAATTTAGTTGTTTGGTTATCCACTTCGCTCCAGCTATAACGGTCAGCAGATCGCGACCGACGCGACCTGCTGATAATCTGGACCCTGCGACTTCGCGCCGGATGACAAAGAAGGACGTTTATGGAAAAAAACAGGCGTCATTCTGCGACTACGCTTCGCTCCGCGCAGAATGACGCCTGTTTTCTGATTTACTGGAGTCAAATAGATATCCAGATTTAGTTATTCAACGACAAGAAGGATGTCACCGATGGAGATACTTCAAGTCTACATGTACGGACTATTGACTGCGGCTGCTTTCGCCCTTGCCTGGTCCTTTGTTCTGGATAACAACAAGCCACCGACAATCAGGGAGTTTGCGCTCAAGTTGCTGGCGCGTTTTGCTTTTCTGGCCTTCATGTTTGCCGTCATCATCGGGTTTTTGTATCTGGCCATCGGGCTGTTCCGCACCTGACCGGTTGACAGCCTTGCCGTGAACTGTCCGGAGTTTGAATGAAAAAGATCCTGCTGATTAATCCCGTCTATCAGATTTCAGCCATGAAAAACGCCAACCCGCTGGCGTTACCCCCCCTGGGCTTGCTGATTCTGGCGAATAACACCCCGGATCACTATCAGGTTGAGATCATCGACGAAGCCTATCAACCGGTGGATACTGATGCTCAGGTTGATCTGGTCGGCATTACCTGTGTTTCCCACGTTGCCTCACGGGCTTACCGCTTTGCTGCGGAATTCCGTCAACGCGGAGTACCGGTCGTCATGGGCGGCGTGCACGTTTCTTTTATGCGCGAAGAAGCCCTGCAGTATGCCGATGCTGTTGTCATCGGCGAGGCTGACGACCTGTGGCAACGAGTCCTGGAAGATTTTGAGCAGGGTAAACTGCAACAGGTTTACGAAGCTGGCAGCCACCCCGACATCAGCCGGATGAAACCCTTGCAACGCCACTATCTGACCGGTAAATATTTTGTTGATACGGTGCAGACCACCCGCGGCTGCCCCCACAACTGTCATTTTTGCGCGGTCCCGGCATTTAACGGTTGTCGCTATCGCTTCCGTGACCTCGATCCGGTGCTTGAGGAGATTCAATCGATCCGCAACAAACGGATTTTCTTTGTTGACGACAACCTGTTCGGATACACCGAATCCTCGCGCCGGCGTGCCGGGCAACTCTGCGAGCAACTAATACCGCTGAAAAAGGAATGGGCGGCACAAGCTACTATCGATATTGCCCATCATGAGGAGCTGCTCAAAACCGCTTATCGCGGCGGCGGGCGTTTCTTTATGGTCGGCCTGGAGTCGATCAGCGCAGGAGCTCTGGGTTCGATGAACAAGAGGGTTAACCTGAGATACCTGAATACCCGCGACTACTACAGGGAGTCGATCAAGAAGCTCCACGACAACGGTATCGCTATCGTCGGATCCTTTATTTTCGGTCAGGATGATGACGACCCTGACGCCATCAAGCGCACGGTAGATTTTATTCGAGAAGCGGAAATCGATGCCGTTCAGTTGTGTATCCAGACTCCGGTTCCCGGCACCGCCCTGTATCGCCAATTGACCGATGAAGGGCGCCTGCGGCTGACCAACTATCCCGCCGACTGGGATGCTTATAACATGTTTACCCTGACCTATGAGCCGGCGCAACTGAGTGAGGATGAACTTTATCTGCAACTTTTTGGCGCCTACAAAGAGCTGTCCTCTTTTTACCCTTCCCTCAAGCGTGGCCTCAAAACCCTGCGCAAAACCAGAAGCGGCTTCAGTACCGGCATTTCTTTCTTCTGGAATCACGGTATCTATAAAACCCTGAAGGCGGTTCCTGAACTGAAAAAATGGACAAGTCAGGTGTAGTCTGCTGTTTTGGTTGCAGCAGCACCCCCATCAAGGATAGAATCTCCAATTTTATACAAGCTGCTTTTCATCAGAATGAACAGGTAAAATTGTGTACAGCGAAAAAGTCATGGAGCACTTCAACAATCCGCGCAATGTCGGCATCATCAAGGAACCAACGGTGCTGGTGCAGGTCGGCGAGCCCTCTTGTGGCGACTCACTCCTCTTGTCTCTTAAAATCGAAGATGAGCGGATCACCGATGTGAAATACAAGATCTACGGCTGCGGAGCGGCCATCGCCACGGCATCCATCGCCAGTGAAATGGTCATGGGGCTGACCCTTGACGATGTCCTTAACATCACCGATCGGACGATTGCCGATGCCCTTGACGGGCTGCCACCGGAAAAAATGCACTGCTCCAACATGGCGGCTGGTGCTCTTCACGGCGCCATCCGCGAATATCGTAAAGCCCTCGCTGCCGAGCAACAGGCTAGCGCCGGCTAATCGGCTATCCTCTTTTTTGGAGAATTAACCCTATGTTGGTTATTCTGTCAATCTGTGCCTATCTGTTTGGTGCCATCCCGACCGGGCTGCTCCTGACGCGCCTGTTCGGCAAAGAAGACATCCGCACATCAGGCAGCGGCAATATCGGCGCTACCAACGTTTACCGGGTGGCGGGGCGCACACTGGGCATCGTCACCCTGATCGGTGATTGCCTTAAGGGGGTCATTCCGGTCGTGGTCGCCCAGCAGGCTTTTAACCTGGAGGGAACATCACTGGCCCTGATTGCCCTGGCGGCATTTGTCGGTCATTGCTATCCCGTCTATCTTGGTTTTAAAGGGGGGAAGGGTGTTGCTACAGCGCTTGGTGTTTTTCTGGTATTATCTCCTCTGGCGGTACTGACTGTACTGGTAGTCTTTGTCCTTTTTTTGTGGCGCTGGCGCTATATCTCATTGGCATCGATTGCTGCAGCAGCGGGAATCACGCCGGCAATTTATTTAACTACCGGATCCCTGCCCATTGTCAGTGCTACCCTGGTCATTGCTGTGCTTGTTATCTGGCGCCACAAAGGCAATATCGAGCGTTTGCGCAATGGCACGGAAACCCGCTTTAGCTTTTAGTCAAGGATCCATGCGTCGTATATTACTGCTACTCTGTGTTGTACTTTTTCTCGGGACCGGTGGACTGATGGCTACCGGCTGGTGGTTATTCACCACTCCCCTCGCCCCACCACAGGCAGTGACACTGCTGATTACGCCGGGCAGCAGCCTCAATCGCGTCGCGCAAAACCTTGAACATGAGGGTATTATCAGACATGCCCTGTTGCTGCGCGTGCCGGCTAAATGGCACAAGCAGGAGCAGCATATCCAGGCCGGGCAGTACACTTTCGTCGCCTCAGCGACGCCGACAGAGGTCCTTGAACGGCTGGTCAGCGGTGACGTTGACAAGGTCACCCTGACAATTCCCGAAGGTTTTACCCAGCGCCAGATCATTGAACGTATTGCCGAAGCAGAATTCGGCGACGCAGCAACCTTATGGCAATTGGTTAAAGATCAGGATTTTATCAATTCGCTGGGAATTGAAGCCGTCCATCTTGAGGGCTACCTGTTTCCGGAAACCTACAGTTTTGTTCCGGGCGTATCAGAACGGGCCCTGTTGCGAATGATGGTTGAGCAATTTCACTTGCGTATGACCACTGAGTTGCGCGAGGCGGCGGAAGAGCTGGGACTGTCCCTGCATCAGCACGTCTCTCTGGCATCCCTCATCGAGAAGGAAACCGGGCTGGTTGAAGAAATGCCTCTGGTGTCATCGGTGTTTCACAATCGCCTCAAAGTCAACATGCGACTGCAGACTGACCCGACTGCTGTATACGATCTTGAGGACTTTTCCGGAACCGTTACCCGCGCTCACCTGGCCAATCCATCTCCCTACAATACCTATATCATTCACGGCTTACCCCCGGGACCGATTGCCAGTCCAGGCCTGGCGGCACTGACTGCTGCCGTTTTTCCGGCAACTACGGACTATTACTATTTCGTTTCCAAAAGAGACGGCAGCCATCATTTTTCCCGCACCCTGCGCGAACACAACAACGCTATCCAAAAATACCTGCGTAACCGCCGCTGATTACTTAGCCCGGGAAACGCGATTAACCACGAAATCAGTAGCTTGGCGCGGCGCACCAAAATACACGAACAAAAAACCTTCAAGGACATTGAACTTCGTTTCGTAATCTGTATAGTGAATGACTGTTTTGTGTAATGGTGTAATTTCCGTGACTTTCCGTGTTTTCTGTGGGTCAATAAGCCGTTTTTCAAATTAAGGATCAGTTTTTTTCACGAAAAAGCCCCGGCAGAACCGGGGCTTTTTTGTGCTTAATACTTTCTGAAACTGTGATCAGGCTCGTTCAATCTGAATCGCCGTACGGTTGTCACCATCCGCCAACAATTGCGTGATTCCCGCTGCGCTGAAGTTGGCCGTGGCATAGATCAACCCTTTGGGAACCTTTGGCGATATCCTTACTCTGGCAACTACGGAACAACCCGTAACACCTGTGATTTTGAGCTTCTCACCATCACGTACGGCAGCATCACCGGCATCATCGGGACTGATGGCAAATACCTCTTCCGACTCAACTTCGGTTATCGGTGGAGCAAAAGTAGAGGTTGTGCCAAAGTGGCTCATGGAGGGGCCAACCAGAAGCTGCAATCCCCTGACCTCATCCTTACCACTGACCGGCACATACTTAAGGCTCTTGTCTGCGACCCGATAAGCTTGCTTCATGCACACATTCCAGTCATCACTGATAAAGCAGACATCCTGATACATATCTGTCAATGACTGGATTTCCTGAATAACAGCTTTCTGGCTGTACAGCTTTTCACCTCCGCTCAACCGGCCTAGCAGTTCTGCGAAAATCTCGGCGTCGGCACGGCTTTCGCCAACCGTCTTAAGTGCCGGACGGACGTTGCGTACCGTCTGATCAAGTGAAGTAAAGCTGCCGACTTTTTCCGCAAAGGTCGCGCCTGGCAGAACAACTTTTGCCAGTGCGGTGACGGCCGAAGGGAAAATATCCTGAACCACGAGCACTTCAAGCTTTTTCAGTGCTTCAAGCCAGCGTCGACTATTGGGAAAGGATTGAGGGTTGACCGCAGCCAGATAAAGAAATCGAATCTTTCCGGTTTCGATTCCCGCAAGAATAGCGTCGGCATCACACCCGCCTTCGGGCAACTTGCATCCCCAGGTTTTTTCGAAAGCCTCTTTCTTTTTGCTGTAAGATTGATAACCCGGCAAAGACTCGGGATAAACACCCATATCCAGAACCCCTTGAGTGTTCCCTTTTTCATCGAGAGGATAAAGACCACTTTCGTTACGCAGGGCTCCGCAGACAATCGCCAGATTGGTGATAGCAGTTGACTTGGCAGCACCTGCTGCTGACTTATGAATGTCAGCACCAAAAATGACGGCCACAGTGGCTGCTTTGCCGAGCAGATCGGCAGCATACTCAAGCTCTTTCAGGGCCAGTCCGGTAGATAACACGACCTGATCCAGATCAACCTTGGCAAGGTCGTCTTTCAAATTATCAAGGTTCTCAACGGTACGGTTCAGATAGTCATTGTCAACCAGACCACGCTCAAGCAGCAATTTGGCCAGACCCTGTGCCAGCTCGATCTCACTGCCGGGCTGGTAACTTAGCTGGCTGTTGGCAAACTGGGTGAGATGAATTCTGCGCATGTTGGCGACAATCAGCTTGCCATCGCCACGCCGCACCGCATCCTGAATTTGCCAGTCAACAGCCGGGGCCTCAGAGCTCGGATCAGCCCCGAAAACCAATACCGCTTCAGCACGCCCGATGACCTCCAGGCGATTGCTCGCGCCACGCAAGCCAATCCCCTTATTGAGGGCGCGCAAAGCGCGCAAGGCACCAAAACGGGCTTCCGAATCAATGTTGTTGCTGCCGATGGCCGCACGAAACAGTTTCTGAAACAGATAGTTTTCCTCATTGCTCAAGCGCGGCGACGACAATCCGGCAACCGCCGCAGCGCCATTCTCTTTCTTGATCCGCTGGATCTCGGCAACGACTGTCCCCAGGGCTTCCTCCCAGGAAACATTATTACCACTGACCTGCGGCGCTGTCAGCCGTTTGTCGCTGTTGACATACCCGTAGCCGAAAAAGCCCCCGATACAGAGATTTCCGCGATTGGTGGTGGTATCATCGTCAGAGGTAATCCGATAAATCTCATTATTTTTAACGTGGATATCGATCTGGCACTGGCTCGGGCAGAAGGTACAGACCGATCTGGTTTTACGCAATTCCCACGGCCGCGCCCTGAATTTGAAAGGTTTGGAGATCATTGTGCCGGTCGGACAGACGGAGACACAGTTACCGCAATAGATACAATTTTCCACCCGTTTGTCAATAAATGCCCGATCACCCTTGTCATTGATGAACAGGGCGTCGGCCCCCATCAATTCATGGCAGACCTTGACGCACTTCTCACACATGATGCAGCGGGATGGCACCTGCTGAATCAGTGGCCAGCGGTCAATGGTGGGAGGGTTGACATCTTCCGCCTGAAAGTGCTGACGAGTGACCCCGAGCTCATAGCAGGTATCCTGCAGAGCACACTCGCCTCCGGCATCACAGACCGGACAATCGAGGGGATGATTCAGCAGAATCAATTCCATGATCTGCTTGCGCGCCTGGGTCAGGGCCTCCGACCGGGTGGTAACAACAATCCCCTCCTTGACCGGGGTGTCACAGGCGGTCATGGGGCGATTGACGCCGGCGATTTCAACGGCACAGATGCGGCACGCCCCGGTGGTCGATATTTTTTTCAGCCAGCACAGGGTTGGTATATGAATATTCAGTTGCCGGGCGGCCTCAAGAATTGTTGTGCCTGTGGGGACGCTCGTTGATTTGCCGTCTATCGTCAGGTTGACCATATTATATTCACCTCAAATACTGGCGGACTTCATTCCGGCGCGTCATGCAGATATCGCCGCACCCAGCCATCGTGTTTTTATTGAATTGCGATCATCGACACCCGGTAACAGCGCAGACAACGTTCTGCCTCCTGAACGGCAACCGTGTCCGTATAACCGAGTTCAACCTCGTTGTAATTTCCCTTGGAAGCTCGTTCACGACCATGAATTTCGGCTTGATGGAAACGATCGACGGCAGCCAGCCAGGGTACTTCTTCGTTTTTATCGTAGACACCAAGATTCGTCAGAATGTCCTCGTGAAAATCTTCATCAGTCAGATAAGCCTCTCCCTCTTCCAGCCAACGTTGGATAACTTTGGCGGCGCGGTGGGCGTTACCGACACAGGCAACGACGGTGAGAGGACCGATCTCAGCATCACCGGAGGCAAAGACACCATCCATATCGGTAATCAGAATTCGTGACAGAGGGTTGCCCATGGTATCGTTCAAATCGCGGCCCTCGGCATTCTTCAAAGGAACATATTTGGTTACCACGGTGTTCCATTTGGTGATGCCGATGCCGGTATCATCGGTAATAAAGGAAAGCTCCGGATCCTGGCCGATGGCCGGGATCAGGGTGTCACACTCGACGACAAACTCACTGCCCTCAATTGGCTGCGGACGGCGACGGCCGGAGTCATCCGGCTCTCCCAACTCCATACGCACACATTCAACACCAGTGACGCGCCGCTGCTCATCTACAACAATTTTTTTCGGCAGAATCAGAAACTCAAACTGCACCCCTTCTTCCTCAGCGCCATCGATCTCCCACGAATCGGCCGGCATCTCCTTACGCGTCCGGCGATACAGCAGGATCGCATCGTCAGCACCTTCACGCAGAGCAACCCGGACACAGTCGATAGCCGTATTACCCCCACCGACCACACAGACTTTCTTCCCCATGCCCGTCGGTTTACCCATGTAAGCGTCCCGCAGGAACTCGATACCTCCGGCCAGAGAGCCCTGATAGCCCTCTTTTTCCCCTTCAACGCCCATCGGTTTTGATTTGTGGGCACCGGGTGCCAGCAGAACGGCGGCGAATTTTTCTTTCAGCTCCACCAGACTGATATCTTTGCCGACATGGGTATCGTAGATGATTTCCACACCTAGAGAGCAGATGATATCGATATCACGCTGAAGGATGTGCCGTGGCATCCGGTAGGCAGGAATACCAACGGCGATCATGCCGCCGCCAAATCCTTCGGGGAGAGATTCATAGATGGTACAGGGATAACCTTCAAGGGCCAGATAGTAAGCTGCCGTGAGCCCGGCGGGACCGGCGCCGACAATGGCAATCTTCTTGTTTTTACGCGGCTTCGGCAGCATTGACGGTTGATGATTATGTTGCCACTCGTAATCGGAAGCGGTCCGCTTGAGAACCATGATATTGACCGGGTTGTCAACATTGGCACGGCGGCAGGCGCTTTCGCAGGGGTGGGGACAGACACGACCACACACTGCCGGCAACGGCATGCTTTCACGAATCACCTCAAGGGCTTCGCCGAACTGACGCTCCTTGATCGCTTCGATATAAGCGGGAATGTCGATATGGGCCGGGCATTTGTCCTGGCAGGGTGCGGTCAGCTTGACCTTGTAATCGACCTTGGCACTTTTGCGCGGAGTCCCCTTGATATAAGCGAGATAGTCCTCACGGAAATGCTTGACCGTATCGACAATCGGAACCGCTGAACTTGGGCACAGGGTACATTTGCAGTTCTGCAACAGTTCAGCAATCTGTTCAATGGTTTCAAGATCGCCTTCCTGCCCTTTTCCGGCAACAATCCGGTCCATGGTGTCCTGCATGACACGGGTGCCTTTTTTACCGGGAGAACATTTGGCACAGCAGAAATCTTCCTGAACCCTGCGGGCATATTCTGCGGCCATGGCAACAACATCAACGCCGGGATCATTGAGAATAAGGCCATCCCACCCCATCAGGGCGGCAATTTCCTTTTGTCCATCAAAGGTAACCGGAAGTTTTTTCTTGACGATCGGCACTTCGGCATCACCCCCCTGCCGATTATCAACGACCTCTCTTCCCCAACTGGAAAATGCAACTTTCGACAAACCGGCCTCCTTTGACCCGCTTCAACCTTCCCCAACAAAGGAAGATTGAGAACCCCGAAAATGGGGAGAAAAGCCAGAGTTTCTGGCGCTTTTTAACCTCTAGGATCGTATACAGTATGCAGGTAGATAACACAAACAAGGGCTTTAAATCAAGGCAATTTTTCTCGGAAAAGCGCAGGAAAACAAGCACAAAGGCAAATAAAAACGCGTTGTTGGGATTAGTGTTCGGAAGTTATCTGTTCCAGGGCAGTGGCGGTGGCGGATTGCTGATCAGCCACACCGTTTCCGCGGCAAAACGGCCAGGCTGCCGGCGCCACTGCTGGGTCCAGGTCCAGCCTTCGATTCGAGCAGAAGGAAGACGGTAATATTCAAGCAGATAAACAACTTCAGCCGAGCCCTCCTCATCGCCCGGTTGAATATTCCGGATTTGGCTGTCAACGATGTGGAGATCCGGATCTTCCTTGAACTGCGCCAGAAAAACCGCGCGCTGTTCCGGCTCCATAAATTTTACCGCACCGTGCCAGTCTTTCCAGCGCATGGCCTCGGTAAAACGATCGGCAATCTGCGGCAGGTTGGCAGTTTCTCCACCGGTCAGGGCAGCACAACCGGACAACAACAGACATGCAACAAAGAGTAGCAACAGTAAAAAACGGCGCATGAGAGTCTCCCATTGGTTTTGGCCCCTCTCCCTTGAGAGGGGCTGACAATGCTAATCAGCTTGCTTTCAGCGGGATTGATTCAGCCCCGAGCAGCCAGAGCATTATCTCGCAACTGACGAATGGTTGCGGCGTAATCGCTGGTGCCAAAAACCGCACTGCCGGCAACGAAAACATCTGCTCCCGCAGCGGCGATACGCTCAATGTTGTCAATCTTGACCCCACCGTCCACCTCTAATTCAATCGTTTTGCCAAGCTGGTCGATACGCTGGCGCAACTCGGCAATTTTCGGCAGGCAGCTTTCGATAAACGACTGGCCGCCAAAACCGGGATTGACGGTCATCAGCAGCACCAGATCGAGGTCGGGCAGAATCATGTCGAGGGTTGTCAGCGGGGTCGCCGGATTCAGTGAAACACCGGCTTTTTTACCCAATGAACGGATCAATTGGATAGTACGGTGCAGATGGGTCGTCGCTTCAACGTGGACCACGACAAGGTCGGCGCCGGCCTTGGCAAAATCACTAACATAGCGGTCCGGGTGTTCAATCATGAGATGGACATCGAGGGGCAGATCGGTAACACGCCGCACCGCATCGACAACCAGCGGACCGATGGTGATGTTGGGGACAAAATGACCGTCCATGACATCGATGTGAACGTAATCGGCTCCCCCCTGCTCAATGGCGCGGATTTCATCGCCCAGACGGGAAAAGTCAGCAGACAGGATCGAGGGGGCAATTTTCATCATGACGATATCCTTATTATTTTATTCTCTACGACGCAAGCGCGCGGCGAAAAAGGCGTCCATCCCCTGATGACAATGGGGGTAGGTACGCAGGTTTCCGGCAAGGGTAAACAGGGGGGCCCAGGATACCGGCACCTGCTCGGGCAACGGATCCAGGGTAAAATTTGGCTGTTCAGCGAGAAAGTTGTCGATAACATCGTCAGATTCTATCTGGCTGAAACTGCACACCGAATAGAGCAACAGACCACCGGGTCGCACCAGCGTGGCACTCTGGGCGAGCAGTCGCTGTTGCAATCCGGCTAGTTGGCGCAAGTCAGCGGCCGTCTTGTTCCAGCGTCCCTCGGGGTTGCGCCTCAGCACGCCAATACCACTGCAGGGAGCATCGAGCAGCACCCGATCAAAGCTCTCCGGCAGCAGAAAATCCGCTGGCGCGGTCATGTCCCAGGCGTGGGTGCTGATATTGCTGCAGCCTAATCGGCGCGCCCCCTGCTCAATCAGCTCGAGCCGTTGCGGCGATTTATCGACAGCGACGATCTCCGCCTGATTTGCTGTCAGCGCCGCCAGATGGGTTGTTTTGCCGCCGGGCGCGGCACAGGCGTCGAGAATCCGCTGACCGGGGTGTGGATCAAGCAGGTGCGCCATGAGCATACTGGCTTCATCTTGAACCTGGTAGAGCCCCTCGTCATCCCCCGGCAGTCGCTGTTCACCGCGTCGTTCCAGTACGACCCCTTCCGGCGCGAAAGAGCAGGGGCTCGCTTCATGACCGGCGGCGATGAGCAGGTCGAGAAAACGATCACGATCAGTTTTGAGGGTATTGATGCGGACGCTCTGACGCGGTGGTTGGGCCAGGGCTTCACCCAGGGCGCGCGCCTGCTGATTGGGAAGCTGGCGCATCACCTCTTTCGCCAACCAGGTCGGCAGGCCGCAAACCCGTTCCAGATAGGGGCGAATCTGCTGCGGCTCCGGCCAGAGGATGTCATCACGGCCACGGTCAAGGGATCGCAGCACCCCATTGAGGATGCCGGTGAGCTTGGCCAACCCGAGCTTACGCGCCAATTCGACGGTGGCATCGACCGCCGCGTGGGATGGTACCCGATCCATCTCCAGCAACTGATAAGCGCCGATGCGCAGTAGCCACTGGACTTCAGTCTGTAAGCGCGGCAAGGGCTGATCGCAAAAAAAGCTGAGGGCAAAATCAATGCGCCCGCGCAGGCGCAATACCCCATACACCAGTTCGGTGACAAAACGACGGTCGCGCTGGTCAAGGGAGCAGCGTCTCAATTCACTGTCGAGGGCCAGATCAGACCAGGCGCCATCGGCCACGCGCAGCAGCACGGTGTAGGCAATATAACGAGCGTCCTGTTGGGGAGGGCGTATCAAGGGGAGGGCTATCCTTCCGTGTCAGCAATGACAGGGGCAGGCGACTCCAAACGGGTGCCGGTCGGCAACGGACAGCCGCTGAGGAACTCACGCGCCGCCAGACGTTTTTTGCCCGGCAACTGTAATTCGCCGATCAGCAGGGCCCCTTGACCACAGGCAACCCGCACCCCGCCGGCATCAGCACCTAACACCTCACCCGGGGTACCGCCGGCCTCTTCATCTACCCAGGTAGCGGCGATTTTGAGCACCTGACCGTTCAGATAGCTGTAAGCACCGGGCCAGGGATCAAGGCCGCGCACCTGATTGTGAATCTCGCGGGCGCTGCGGCTCCAGTCGATGAGGCCATCTTCCTTGTTCATCATCGGCGCGTAGGTACTTGCAGTCTCATCCTGCTCTTGCGGGGTCAACTGACCAGCGCAAATCAGTCGCAGGGTTTCTTCCAGCGCTTCACGCCCGAGCAGGGCGAGGCGGTCGTGAACCTCCCCGGTAGTTTCATCAGGGCCAATGGGCGTGCTGCGCTTGACCAGCATGGCGCCGGTATCCAGGCCGACATCCATCAGCATGGTGGTTACCCCGGTTTCGGTTTCACCATCAACAATCGCCTTGTTGATCGGCGCAGCGCCGCGGTACTTAGGCAGCAGCGAAGCGTGAACATTAATGCACTGAAAGCGCGGAATCTCCAGCACCGATCTGGGCAGGATCTGACCATAAGCCACCACCACGATCAGATCCGGAGCAAGCCGGCGCAACTCCTCCACCGCCTCGGGTCGACGCAGACGCTCCGGCTGAAAAACCGTCAACTGGTGGGCCAGAGCAAGCTCCTTGACCGGTGAAGCGGTGAGCTTCTTGCCACGCCCTTTGGGGCGATCGGGCTGGGTGTAGACCCCGACCAGGTTGGCGCCAGCATCAATCAGCCCCTGCAGTGTCGGCAGGGCAAATTCAGGGGTTCCCATAAAAACGGTACGGATCTGCTCAGGCTTCATGTTCAGCTTCCTGTTCCTTGAGCATTTTCAGATATTTTTTCTTGAAGATAGAGCGTTTCAGCGGGGACAGGCGGTCGACAAAGAGAATGCCGTCGAGATGATCGATTTCGTGCTGGATACCAATGGCCAGCAGTCCGTCAGCATGACGCTCATGACGTTGCCCGTCGGTATCCCGATAACGCAGGGTGACCTCCTGATGGCGCTTGACAAGGGTGCAGAAACCGGGGACAGACAAACACCCCTCTTCTTCGTAGGACTCCCCCTGGGCGGCAACAATTTCGGGATTGACGGCAATGATCAGATCTGCCGGTTCATCAGCGGCCGAGCAGTCCAGCACAATCAACCGCAGCAGCTCGCCAACCTGGGGCGCTGCTAATCCAACGCCGGGCGCGTCGTACATGGTCTCAACCATGTCCTGTGCCAGCTGTGTCAGATGTTGGTCAAAAACCGTTACCGGCACTGATTTTTTCTTCAGCAGAGGGTCGGGGTAATGAAGTATTTCGCGAATTGCCATCCTGTGTCTCCACCCGGCACAGAAGCCGGAGATTGTTGATACATATATGTGCAGGGCCACTCAACCGGCCATTGCTTGCATAACCTCTGATTCTAGAGACATGTGTTATCGGGGTCAACAGCAATGCGAAAAGCGATAAAGAGATAAGCGATAAAGGCGGTCACGGGTGACAGAGGAGACCCTGACACCCGTGTGAAGTGATAGTGGTGGATCGCAGAAAATCAGTGGGCTGCTGAATAATAGTCCATGGCCGCCCTGACCCCGGCCCCTTGTTTGATGTCAGCTCCCATACTGCCGAGGACTGCATCCATTGCCCCAAGGCAATAGAGAACATTTTTTTTGTTGCAACCATGCCCCATGAGCCCGATCCGCCAGACCTTGCCGGCCAGGACACCCAAACCGGCGCCGATTTCAAGCTGATAGTCCTGTAGTAACCGGGACCGGACTGCCGCATCATCTGCACCGGCTGGAAGGGACACCGCGTTCAATTGTGGCAATCGTTCATTTTCCGCAACGAGAAATTCCAGGCCCATCGCTTCAAACCCGGCACGCAGGGCCTGATGGTGAGACTGGTGACGCTTCCAGGCATTTTCAATACCCTCTTCGCGCAGAATCAGCAAGGCTTCGTGCAGACTGTAAAGGGCGTTGACCGGTGCGGTGTGATGATAGGCACGTTTTGTCCCTTGTCCCCAGTAACCCATCACCAGGTTGAGATCGAGGAACCAGCTCTGAACCGGTTGCTTGCGGCTGGTTATTTTTTCCTGCGCGGCGGCGCTGAAACTGACCGGAGACAGACCGGGAACACAGGAAAGGCACTTTTGCGACCCGGAGTACACCGCATCAATACCCCATTCATCAACCAGTACCGGAACACCTCCCAGGGCCGTGACCGTATCGACGATGGTCAGACAGTCGTATTGACGTGCCAGGGCGGTCAGGGTCGGCGCATCGGAAAGAACCCCGGTAGATGTTTCGGCCTGGACGAAGGCGACAATCCCGGCATCAGGGTTGGCTTTGAGGGCGGCCTCAAGCTTGTCGGCATCAACCGCCTTTCCCCAGTCATCGTCAACAGCGATGACGGTTCCGCCGGCGCGCACGACATTCTCTTTCATCCGACCGCCAAACACCCCGTTCTGACAGACGATCACCTTGTCGCCTGGTTCAACCAGATTGACAAAACAGCATTCCATCCCTGCTGAACCCGGAGCTGAAACCGGCATCGTCAGGGTATTCGCGGTTTGGAAAACATATTGAATAAGCTGCTTAAGCTCATCCATCAGATCAATAAAGCGGGGATCAAGATGACCAATGGTCGGACGCGCCAGAGCCTCCAGGACACGCGGGCTGACATCGGAGGGGCCGGGACCCATGAGGGTTCGCTGGGGGGGATGGAAGGTGGTGATACTCATGCTTTCTCTCCTCTTTTTAAAATATGAATAAATGATGCTTTGGCAAAAAGCATCAAGGTGAACGGATAAGCAGACGATCGGCTATAGCCCTCCGAGCCTCCTGACGGGAACCAATTATCCATACTGCTACGAAAAAGTAAAATCATGTTATTACTCTGAGGCTCAAAGGTATTTCATCTGGCTAAAAATAAAAAAGGCGGTAAAAAGCAATAAAATATCAATCATTTCAGCAAACATAACCTATTTTGTGGGCTTTAGCTTAAAATTGCATTTTCACTATTATTAAAAATTGATAAAAAATAATTTAAAAAGACGTTCTTTTTTGTATCTGACCGCTTGACCTTGTGGCGTTAAGTGGTCTTTATTACCACATATTTCATGTCTGCGGCTAGAAGTGACCATGATTTTTTCGCATCTCAGACTTATAAGCAGGAGGAAGTTCATGACTGGAATCACCCCGGGAAATTTTCAATTACAGATCCGTGATCGCCTTGAACAGGAATATGCCGACATCTACACACCGGAAGCACTGGCTGCCCTGATCTTTATGGCGCAATTTGATGCCGAGCAGAAGCGCCTGATGGACGAGCGCACCCGGCGGCGCCTGATGCGCATGAAAGATGGGCAGAAAATCGGTTTTCTGGACCCACAGTCCGTGATTAAAGGAACCGGCATCAGGGTTCAGGACGCCCGCGACGGAAACTTCGTCGGGACCGTTATTCCCCATGACCTCCAGCGTCAGTGGCTGCAGGGAACCGGTCCGGCGGCCAAACCCGGAGTTCCGATCAAATCAAGTCTGCGCAATGTCGCCTACGCCCTGCTGTCCGGAGCTGACGGCTGGATGTTTGATGGTGAGGATGCACTGGGACAAACAGGCACCCTGTCGCTGGACAACCAGCGCAGCCTCAAACTGGCCATCGCGCGTGATCCGCAATTCCTCGAGGTTGCCGAGGCCGTTGCCGAGGAGATGAATGCCTGGGCCCAGGGTTTTTTCGGCCGCGATATTGTCACCGACTGGCGCAAACAGCTTGATTTTACCACCAAAATATTCAGGGCGCGGGGTCTGCACCTGGATGATCGTCATGTACGACTGAATGGGCAATCATTCTCCGCCTCCATCGTCGATATGACTCTCTATGTCGTCAATAACCATAAGAAGCTGCATACGGCAGGTTCGTCCATTGTCCTTTATCTGCCCAAGATCCAGACGGCCGAAGAAGCCGGATTCTGGAACCGGCTTCTCACCGCCCTTGAAGGCCATCTGGGACTCGCCGAAGGAACCATTAAAACCTATGTGCTGGTAGAGCAGCTTGAGGCAACCTTCCAGTTAATGGAAATACGGGCGGCACTGGGTCGCCATTTTGTCGGCTTCAACACCGGCCGCTGGGATTATATCAACAGTGTCTCCGATACCAATTGCTGGGACCCTGACTTTATCAACCCGAATATCGAATCCATCGTCATGACTTACGGGTACATGCGCAACTACGAAGACCGGGTGCGCCGTGCCGTCAATACGCCGGATAAAAAAGGCAACTATGCCCTCTGGCAGGGAGGCATGGAGCCCAATATTCCGGTGGGATCGGAAGCCGGCGTCACCGGCAGCATGACCAAGGCCCGTGCCGGAGCCGTGCGCGAGCAGCAGGAAGGGGCCAGCGGCAAGTGGATTGCCCACTGGAAAATGGCTCATATCATCCGCCCGGTGTGGGAAGAGGTGGGCGAAGCCAACCAGATGGGACGACCCTTCCCGCGCCTTACCTACACCGATGAAGATGCCGCCGGACTGACCTTACTGGAGCCGGCACCACGGACTATTCGCGGGGCACGCAACCTGCTGAGCGTCACCCTGCAGTATGGTAACGCCTTCGGTCAGGGCCTGCAGGCGGCGGCGCTGAAGCCTGCAGACTTTTTCGGCAACGATGACATTCTCTATCTGATGGAAGACATGGCGACCGGGGAAATTCGTCTGAGCATCCTCTGGGAGTGGATTCACAAGGGTGCGGCGCTCACCGAAGATGATGACGAAACCGGCCTGCGGGCCGGGGATGTGTTCACCATGGAGATCTTTGGACGCCTCCTCGAAGAGGAATATGCCAAGCTGCTTGCGGCCGACAATCGTGATGTTTACGACCACTCGAAAAACACCACGCTACCGATTGCCCGGGCCATTGTCGAAGCCTACGTTCAGGATCCGGTCAAAGTTCCCTGGTTTATCGACCTGCTCAATATCAATCTGAACAACATGAATATCGACACCGCAAAAGAGCGAATCGCCCTTTATTTCCGTGCTTTTAAAGAAGAAGGCAGACGCATTACGGAAAACCTGGATACGCTGTCCACCAAATGATCCCCCGCCACAAGTAGCGGGGGATCAGAATATGGAATTCAGAATTCAGAATTTAGAATTTAGAAGAAAGCTCGTTGATTCAGCAGGTTTCCTCCTGGATTCTATATTCTGTCTCCTTGGTTCTCAGATATGCAACGCAGCAAGCTGCCGGGAATTTAACCCTTAGATAATTAATAATGGAAACTAGCAGAGGAGCCCAACATGAGCACATTCAAAGATGAAGTCGTCGCAACGAAAGCCTGGTTTGCTTCACCCCGATTCGAAGGCATCACCCGACTGTATACCGCTGAACAGATTGTTGAGCAGCGGGGAACCATAGCCGTTGAGTACACAATTGCCCGCGACGCAGC
>SLDV01000043.1 GCA_007125165.1 Geobacteraceae bacterium
ACCCTGGGGTTGCCGATCATCCGCACCAGCGTCGACCACGGTACGGCTTACAACCTCGCCGGTAGCGGCAAGGCCAGTACAGCCAGCCTCTGTGCTGCCCTGCACATGGCGGCAACGATGAAAACCCCTGCCCCTGCGCAAAGCAGACATCGAAAACTCAACCTTTAATGAAACAGACAAAAAACATGATTGACCATATCCGTATCCGTGGTGCCCGTGAGCACAACCTGAAAAATATCGATATCGACATCCCGCGCGACAAGCTGGTGGTGATTACCGGCGTTTCCGGCTCAGGGAAAAGTACTCTGGCTTTTGACACCATCTATGCCGAAGGACAACGTCGCTACGTTGAAAGCCTGTCAGCCTATGCCCGCCAGTTTCTCGAGCAAATGGAAAAGCCCGACGTCGACCAGATAGAGGGTTTGTCTCCGGCCATCTCCATCGAGCAGAAAACGACGTCGAAAAATCCCCGCTCCACCGTCGGCACGGTGACGGAGATCTACGACTATCTGCGCCTGCTTTATGCCCGGGTTGGCGAAATCCTCTGCCATCGCTGCGGTCACAAAATTGCCTCCCAGACCGTTGAGCAGATGGTCGACCAGGTCATGCTGCTACCGGAGAAAACCCGCCTGATGGTGATGGCACCCATCATCCGTGAACGCAAGGGCGAATACCGCAAGGAACTGGCGCAGCTTCAGGCTGCCGGTTTTGTGCGGATGCGTATCGACGGTGAGATGCATGAGCTGGGAGACCCCATCACCCTCGACAAGAACAAAAAACATACGCTGGAGGTTGTTGTTGACCGGCTGGTGATCAAACCGGACATCACCTCGCGTCTGGCCGAGTCGATCGAAACCGCCACCCAGCTTGCCGACGGACTGGTGCGGGTAGAGATTCCCGACGGTGACAGCATGCTCTTTTCGGCGCGGCACGCCTGTATCGAATGCGGGTTGTCCTACCCGGAAATCACTCCGCGCATGTTTTCTTTCAACAATCCTCATGGCGCCTGCTCCGACTGCAGCGGTCTGGGAACCCGCATGCTCTTCGACCGTGACCAGGTGGTTCCTAACCCGGAACTGTCTCTGCGTGACGGTGCGGTGGCTCCCTGGGACAGCCGTAGCGGATACTATTACCAGGCCCTGCTCGAGGCCCTGGCACTCCATTACCAGTTTGACATGCGCACCCCCTTCAACCAACTGACCCGTACCGTTCAGGATGTCATCCTCGACGGTTCAGGCAATGAAAGTATCCGCTTTTTTTATGATCAGGGTGACAAGCGGCATTTTTATGAAAAACCCTTTGAAGGGGTGATCCCCAACCTTGAACGTCGCTATCACGAAACCGATTCCGACGGGGTCAGGGAGAATCTGGAACGTTTCATGAATGTTATTCCCTGTCCAACCTGTAACGGTGCCCGTCTCCGCCCCGAAGCCCTGCATATTACCATCGGTGAGAAAAACATCCGCCAGACGACGGCCATGCCCATTGCTGAAGCGGGGGAGTTTTTTCAGCAGCTTACCCTGCCCCCGAAGGAGATGGAGATTGCCCGCCGCATCCTCAAGGAGATTCGTGAGCGCCTCTCCTTCCTCTCCCATGTTGGTCTAGACTATCTGACCCTTGATCGCAGTGCCGGTACCCTCTCCGGCGGTGAAGGGCAACGGATCCGTCTGGCCACACAGATCGGCTCTTCTCTGACCGGGGTGCTCTACATTCTTGATGAGCCTTCCATCGGTCTGCACCAGCGCGATAATCAGCGCCTGCTGACCACCCTCAAGCGGTTGCGCGATCTCGGCAATACGGTTCTGGTTGTTGAACATGATGAAGAAACCATTCAGTCCGCGGACCATGTCATCGACATGGGCCCGGCCGCCGGAGTGAATGGTGGCCGTGTCGTTGCCCAAGGGAACCCGGAACAGATTGTCGCCTGCAAGGAATCCCTGACCGGTGACTACCTGTCAGGACGACGACGGATCATGATACCGACCGAGCGGCGCACCAGCACGCGCTGGCTTGAAATCAAAGGGGCCCGGGCGAACAATCTGCAATTCGTCGATGCCCGTATTCCTCTGGGGGTGCTGACCTGCTTTACCGGGGTCTCCGGTTCCGGCAAATCCTCGCTGGTGATCGAAACTCTCTACAAGGCTCTGGCCCAGCGCCTCCACCGAGCCCGGGAAAAACCCGGACCGGTTAAGGAGGTTCTGGGTCTGGAACATCTCGACAAGGTCATCGATATTGACCAATCCCCCATCGGGCGCACGCCACGTTCAAACCCCGCTACCTACACCGGAGTCTTTACCGACATCCGCGATCTGTTCGCCCGGCTCCCGGAAGCAAAGATTCGCGGCTACAAACCGGGGCGCTTCTCCTTCAATGTCAAGGGAGGACGTTGTGAAGCCTGCAGTGGCGACGGCATTATCAAGATCGAGATGCATTTTCTCCCCGATGTCTACGTGCAGTGCGACGTCTGCAAGGGTGCGCGCTACAATCGTGAAACCCTCGAGGTTAAGTACAAAGGGAAAAGCATCGCCGATGTTCTGGCCATGACCGTCAACCAGGCCAGTCAGTTTCTGGAAAACATCCCCCGGATTCACAACAAGCTGCAGACCATCAGAGATGTCGGCCTCGGCTATATCAAGCTCGGCCAGAGCGCGACAACCCTCTCCGGTGGTGAAGCACAACGGGTCAAGCTGGCCCGAGAACTGGGCAAGCGGGCGACGGGGAAAACCATCTACATCCTTGATGAACCGACCACCGGCCTGCACTTTGCCGATATTCACAAGCTGCTTGAGGTCCTCAATCGCCTGGTCGAGAACGGCAATACCGTTGTCGTGATTGAACACAATCTGGATGTCATCAAGACCGCCGACTATATTATTGACCTTGGTCCGGAAGGGGGAGGACGTGGAGGCCGGATTATCGCCGCCGGAACCCCTGAAGAGGTCGCTGCCAACAAAGAATCCTATACCGGACAGTATCTGCGCAAATGCCTTTTCCCCGTTCCTTAATAGCCACTCCGCTGGCGTTCTTTACCTTGGCAATCGTGCCGATCTCAACTATGATGGAAAACACAAAACAACTGCTGATGATAACCACTCTTCCGTTGATACATATGTCCCCTCGCCCTGAGGGGCAGGGAGAGGGGGGGGTGTGACTATTTACTTCCCCCCTCATTCGCCTTTTTACCACCTTCTCCCCGAGGAGAAGGGTTCAGGCGGATGATCAGTACTCAACAGGATTCAACTTAGAGGAGCGGCTGCGGCCGCTACGGAGCAATCAATGAGCAGCAAAAAATGCAGCCAATGCGGTGCGATTCTCACAGGTGGCGGCTACTGGTGCAAGGCCTGCAAAACCGTTTTTAAATGCCCGATCCCCGGCTGTGAGGCGACGGTCAAGCCCGGAGCACAGGAATGCGCCCGCTGTGGGTTGTTTTTTGAGGATTATCTGGCCCAACGTAAAATGTACCGCCGTTGCCCAAAATGCAAAAAAAAGCAGGGGCTTTCCGAACATCAGTGTCGTTTCTGTCGCCACTGGTTTAATTGCCCGACCTGTGGTGACAAGGTTTCTACCAACACGGTCCTCACCTGTCCACGTTGCGGCACTTCCCTGCGCTGACAACAGGCTTCGGTAATGTCGCTACCGAAGCCTGTCCAAACAGCGTTCTGGACTTCTCTTATAAAACCTGCTAACGTCCCGTAAGTATTTATCTCTTTTGCCTGCCGGAGCGTCAATGCTGACCTTGGTGGTAATCGTCCTTTGGGGTCTTTCCGTCTCTTCTGCCGGCCACGCGCTACTCACCAAACGTGACCCGCGGGCCGCCCTTGGCTGGATTGTTACCTGCCTTGCGCTTCCCGGATTGGGGGCCCTGTTCTACTGGCTCCTCGGCGTCAACCGGATCCGCACCCGGGCACGAGAACTTCAGGTGCAGGGGGAGGGAATGCACTGGCTCCATGTCAATGATCCCCCCACCGCGCAAGACCTTGCCTGCTACCCAACCGACGATACCAGCCGCACCCTGATCACCCTGTCCGATGCCGTCACCCGTCGGCCACTGGTTGGTGGCAACCAGATCGACATTCTCCACAATGGTGAACAGACCTACCCGGCCATGCTTGAGGCGATCCGCAATGCTCGGGAATCCGTGCTTCTCTCCAGCTATATTTTCACCCCGGACAGTCTTGGCCGCGAATTTGTTAGCGAACTCATTGCTGCTGCCAACCGTGGTGTTGATGTCAGAATTCTTATTGATGCCTTTGGCGAACTCTACTCGCGTGACAAAGTACGGCGCCATTTGCGCAGTACCAAGGTCAAGGTCATTACTTTTCTGCCCCCGCGCCTGCTCCACAGTTTCTATTTCAATCTGCGTAATCATCGCAAATTGCTGGTCGTTGACAACCTGATCGGTTTTACCGGCGGCATCAACATCCGCGAACGCCATCTGGTCGAAGCGGCAGATGATACCATCAGGGTCATCGATATCCATTTCCGCCTGCAAGGGCCGATCTGTGAACAGCTCCGTGATGCTTTCATGGAAGACTGGCATTATGCTACCAAAGAAAAACGTGCCCCACGTGAATGGCCCAGGCCCTCGACGGTGGGGACCGCCTGTTGTCGCGGCATCAGTGCCGGCCCCAACGAACCTCACGAAAAGCTCAACTGGATCATTATCGGTGCCCTGTCCTGTGCCAAATCCCACATCCGTATCATGACCCCCTATTTTATTCCGTCCCGCGCCCAACTGGCAGCGATCAATGTTGCTGCCCTACGGGGCGTGCGTGTCGAGATCATTTTACCGGCCCAGAACAATCTCCCCTTTGTCGGTTGGGCGGCCAACGCCTATCTTTTTGAGGTGCTCGAACATGACGCCCATGTGTATTTTCATCCCCCCCCCTTCGTCCACAGCAAACTGTTTCTGATCGACGATAAATATGCCCTGGTCGGTTCCGCCAACATGGATCCACGCAGCCTGCGCCTTAACTTTGAATTCAATGTTGAAATTTTTGATCGGCAAACGGTTGCCGATCTGGCTCAGCACTTTGACCAGTCACGCGCCCTTTCGCGAAAGATCAGCCTGAAAGAGGTGGACAGCCGTTCACTGGCCTTACGCCTGCGTGATTCTTTCTTCAAGCTCTTTTCACCTTACCTGTAAGGAGACACTATGCCGATCATCACCCTGGATGGACCGCCCTTGAGTCTGGAAAAAAAACGCGCCCTGGTGACCGGGATGACCACCCTGGCGGCGCTGCAATATCAACTCCCCGAATCGACAATGATCGTCATGATCCGAGAAAATGCACCGGACCAGGTTGCTGTCGGCGGCACTCTGATTGCAGATCGCTGACCGGTCATGCGTACTATCAGGAAGCCGTCGACATCTCTGCTTCTGCTTTTATCCTTAAGCCTGCTTCTGATCTCCTGTTCCGGCAGCCGCCCGACAGAAATCGGTATCACGGCAAACAAGCTGGCCCCTTGTCCGACTTCGCCCAACTGCGTGTGCAGCGATTGCGACTCCGCTGAACACCGGATTCCTGCCTTTGTCCTGACCGCACCGGCAGAGCAAGCCTGGCAGGCCGTCCGTGAACAGATAGCTGCTCTTCCGCGTACGCGGGTTGTTTCTGTCAGTGAAGATTACTTGCACGCCGAGTGCCGCAGCACCCTGTTTGGTTTTGTTGATGACCTGGAGCTGCATCTGCGCCCGGAGCAGGGCATCATTGCCGTTCGCTCCGCCGCACGGATGGGCTATTACGACTTTGGCGTCAATCGCCGCCGCGTCGAGACGCTGCGA
>SLDV01000063.1 GCA_007125165.1 Geobacteraceae bacterium
GTGATCCGTGAGCCGTGAGCCGTTCCTGACCTCACTTAATTTTCTGTATTCTAAATTCTAGATTCTGCTCTACGTATTCTGTATTCTGTCCCTTGCCTCTCCCCATTGCAATTGACAAGAACAGCAGGTAATGCTGTAATGCCGCCCGCACCAGCGAGGAGCCTGATCTATGAATCATAAAAAACCAATTACCTACAAAGATGCCGGCGTTGATATTGACGCCGGGAATGAATTTGTTAACCAGATCAAACCACTGGTTAAACAGACATCACGGCCCGAGGTGGTCGCCGATATAGGCGGCTTTGGCGGCCTCTTTTCTTTAAACACGACGAAATACAAGCGTCCGGTTCTGGTTGCTGCCACGGACGGCGTCGGTACCAAACTGATGCTGGCCTTCATGATGGATCAGCATGAAACCGTCGGCATCGATCTGGTTGCCATGTGTGTCAACGATATTATTGTCCAGGGCGCAGAACCTCTGTTTTTTCTTGACTATCTGGCAACCGGAAAACTGACTCCGGCGCAATCAGTGGAAGTGATCAAGGGCATCACCGAAGGGTGCAAGCAGGCCGGATGCGCTCTGCTCGGTGGGGAAACAGCGGAAATGCCGGGGATGTACAAGGTTGGTGAATACGACCTCGCCGGTTTTGCAGTTGGTGTAGTCGACTCCTCCCGTATCATTGACGGCTCAAGTATCACCAAAGGTGATCAGGTTATCGGCATTGCCTCCAGCGGTCTGCATTCCAATGGTTATTCACTTGCCCGCAAAATACTCCTCGAATCAATGACGCTGGACCTGGCTTCGGTTCCCGCTGGACTTGATCGTCCTTTAGGAGAAATTCTCCTCACACCAACCCGCATCTATGTTAAAAGCATTCTCAACCTGCTGCGCGACTTCAACGTAAAAGGGATTGCCCATATCACCGGTGGTGGTTTACTGGAGAACATCCCCCGCGTACTCCCTAACCAGTGCAAGGCCGTGATAGATGGCGACAGTTGGAATAAACCGGCTATTTTCGAGCTGTTGCGGGAAGGTGGCAATGTTCCCACGGATGAAATGTACCGGACCTTTAATTACGGCATCGGTATGGTACTTATCGTTCCGGAAAAGGAAACCGACGAAATTCTTTCCCGGTTGGCAGGGCTTGGAGAAACCGCCTGGAATATCGGTCATATCGCAACGGCTGACGCACCCAGTGTCGAAATCCACTGACCCTGGAGCCATGTCATCATGAGTATTTTTCGCATAGGCGTACTCGCCTCCGGCGGTGGCACCAACCTCCAGACGATTATTGACCACCAAAAAGCCGGCAAACTGACGGTCGAAATTGCTCTTGTCATCAGTAACAATCCCACTGCCGGAGCGTTGCAGCGGGCACAAGCGGCCGGAATCAAAACACTCTGTATTAACCACCGTGACTACAACTCCCGTGAAGACTTTGATCGTGCCCTGGTCAGCGCGCTAAAAGATAACGATGTTAACCTGGTGGTTCTGGCCGGATTTATGCGTATCATTACCGATGTGATGCTCAACGCCTTTGTGCACCGTATTATCAATATCCATCCGGCTCTTCTACCCGCTTTTCCCGGCATCAATGTGCAGCAGCAGGCTATTGATTATGGTGCCCGTTTCTCCGGCTGTACCGTTCACTTTGTTGACGGCGGTGTCGATACCGGCCCGATCATCATCCAGGCCGTTGTTCCGATTCTACCTCAAGATACAGCATCGTCGCTATCCGAACGTATTCTGGAACAGGAACATCGCATCTACCCGCAAGCGATCCAATGGATCGCCGAAGGACGGGTATCAATTGAGGGTCGCAAAGTGATGATTGCTGACAGCGCCGACTGCGAAAGCACCCTCATCAACCCGATTAGTTGACAGCAGCATCCCTCGTTCCGCCCACAAAAGCGCGGCTTTTTGTGCAGGAGGGACACCGCCCATCCCTCAGGTTCGTGGCAGGCAATGTCCACCTACGAGGCCGCAGCGATTAAATGTTGATGTTCAGGGGCGGGGGAACCCCGAGCCTACTCATTTTTTTGTCATAACGCGTTAAAATAATTGCATCATCTGAAGATATGTGTTAGTTATTCGCGTTCGAAACTTTCAGGAGGAGAAGAAGATGGCTAAAGAATGTGGAATTTGCGGCAAGAAACCGATTAGCGGAAACAACGTCAGTCACGCCCACAATAAAACCCGCACGGTCTGGAATCCAAATCTGCAGAAAGTTCGTGCCGAGCACGAAGGGTCTGTTAAAACCATGAAGGTCTGCACCCGCTGCATCCGTTCCGGCAAGGTACAAAAGGTCGTTTAATACTTTTTCCACCGCAACAACTCTAAAAGGGATGGCCCTGACAGGTCATCCCTTTTTGTCGTTGTACTTCCTGAACCATAACCACTAGACCCGTTTTGAATCCAGAATACAGAAGTTAGAATACAGAAGTTAAAAATCAGAACTCAAAAGTCAGAAGAAGTCTATAATCTCCTGTATTCTGGATTCTGCATTCTGCCTTTTTCCGTGGACCAAAGTCTTTACAGTATCAATCATCCAGAACGGCAATACCATCAATCTCTACCAGCGCCCCTTTCGGCAGGGCCGATACTTCAACCGTTGCCCGCGCCGGAGCGGTCGTGCCGACATAGGTGGCATAAATGCCGTTGACCGAAGGAAAATCCCCCATATCCTTAAGGTAAATGGTCGTCTTGACCAGATGATCAAATGTTGTCCCGGCAGCCTTTAGCACCTCACCCAGATTGATCATCACCTGACGCGTCTGTTCTTCAATACCGCCGTCAACCATCTCCCCCGTTGCCGCATCGAGGGGAATCTGCCCGGAGCAGAACAACAGGTTGCCGGCTTGAACAGCCTGCGAGTAAGGACCAATAGCTGCCGGTGCGTCTGGCGTGGAAATGACCTTTTTATTCATAATCTCTCCTTACCCCCGGTCTCATAACAACAGCCTCTCTTAGACTGGTTTCCGTCCGGAAACGGTTCTTTTCCGCCGTGGCGTCGTCGATCTGCGGCCTTGTTTGTGCGGCGTACATGTGTACGCCTCCGCTCAAGCCCTTGATCTCCTTGCCGCAACGAAAAATACCCTGTTTCCGAATCGGAAACTGCATCGTGTCTCTCCGGAGTTTCCGGATTAATTGCGTAGCCGCTCGACCCGCGTAACGCCCTTCACCTTCTTGATTTCGCGGATAACGCGGTTGAGGTGCTCAAGATTTTCAACATCGATAACAAACAGATTGGTTCCCTTTTTATCACCACGCGCATGGACTGTTGCGCTGACAATATTGGCATCAGCGTGGCTGATGGCACCGGAAATGCCTACCAGCATCCCCTTCTGATCATCACAGATCACCCGAACCTTGACCGGACGTACAGTTTTACGCTGCATATCCCACTGCACATCAATGCGCCGTTCAGGGTCACTGGTCTGAACCTGAAAACAATCGATGGTATGCACTGTCAAGCCACGACCACGCGTAATAAAACCGGTCACCGGTTCGCCCGGTAAAGGATTGCAGCAATGAGCAAAACGAACCATCACATTATCGATTCCGCCAATGAGAATAGCACTTTGGGTCGAGCGGCGTGATGCCTTGCTCTCCCCTTCGCTGCCATCCCGCTCTGCCACAGCAGGCGTTTCATCCCGGGGCACAACATGAGAAACCACCTGACCTGGAGAGGTTTTACCATAACCAACAGCAGCAAAAAGATCGTCAGTGGTACGATAGCCTAACTCTGTAGCCGCCTGCTCCAGGAGACCCGAGGTCAGCGACCTCTTAAGGCTGGTCTGACGTTTACGCAAGCTTTTTTCCAGCAGCTCACGACCGATATGAATGCTTTTTTCCCGCTGCTCTGCCTTAACCCACTGGCGGATCTTGTTGCGTGCCTTAGAGGTTTTAACAAACGCCAACCAATCCTTACGCGGGGTCTGGTTGGCAGCCGTCATCACCTCAACGATATCACCGTTTTTCAATTCTGTTTTCAGTGGTGACAGCTTGCCATTAATGCGCGCGCCGACACAATGAGACCCGACATCGGTATGGATAGCGTAAGCGAAATCGACCGGAGAAGCCCCACGCGGCAACTCTTTAACTTCTCCCTGAGGTGTGAACACATAGACTTCCTCAGGAAACAGATCAATAACAGCAGACTCTTCAGCAGCATGATCACTGACTTCCTGTTGCCATTCCATCACCTGGCGCAACCAACTGAAACGCTGATCATCACGCCCGACAACAGGGACCGGGCCGCCCTCTTTATACTTCCAGTGAGCGGCAACCCCCTCTTCAGCAATATTATGCATCTGGTGGGTGCGTATCTGAACCTCCATCCGTTCACCAAACGGGCCAATCACCGTCGTATGCAAAGACTGGTACCGATTCGGTTTGGGCATGGCAATATAATCTTTGAACCGACTGGAAATCGGTTTCCAGGTAGCGTGAATCAGCCCCAGGACCTCGTAGCACTCCCGTACCGAATCCACCAGTACCCGAAAAGCAATCAGATCATAGATTTCGTCGAGATCGACACCAGTGCGCTCCATCTTGCGGTACACCGAATAGAAATGCTTGAAGCGCCCGGTAACATCTCCCGTTAGCTGATTATCCGCGAGCAACTTACGAATCTGCTCACCCACCTTGTTAATGTAGCCACCGCGTTCTTCCTTGTGAGTAGTAATCCGTCGGGTTAATGCAGCAAACTTTTCCGGCTCCAACACCCGTAATGATAAATCTTCCAGCTCTGCCTTGAGCCAACTGATCCCCAAACGGTTGGCCAGGGGGGCATAAACCTCGAGAGTTTCCCGTGAATAAGCTTCTTTTCTGGTTTGTGAGCAATGCTGAATGGCTCGCATATCGCTTAAGCGATCCGCCAGATATACCAATACCACCCGCAGGTCACGCGCCATGGCCACAAACATTTTACGAAAGCTTTCAACCTGCTGCCGATTCTTTTGGCGATAAGGAATATTGCTGATTTTGTGACCTGTTTTTATAAGCTGAAGAACTTCCGCGCCGAAAAGCTTCTCTATCTCGGCGGGTGAAGCATCGGGGGTATCAAGGAGATCGTGGAGAATACCGACAAGAATGGTGGTCTGATCGACCTTAAGGCGTGCCAGAATAGAGGCGACTTCGAGTGAGTGCTGCAGATAATCTCTGCCATCGGGGGTTTTCTGATGGCGATGAGCATTTTCAGAGACAGCACAGGCGCGATCGAACAAAGCCCGATCGGCCTGGGGGAAATAACTGACAAACTGTGAGAAAACTTCGTCTCGAGTAAGCATTTTCCGACCGGGTCAGACGCCCGGCTCAGATGACAAACAAGCCGAATCGCCTTTAAAAAAAGAAGCTGGTACCAGCTTCTTGAATTCAGCCTATCTTTAGTTTCTGCGAACCGGTATTTCAAATTCAATATTGTTGGCAGCAATTTCACGCAAGGCAACAACGATTTTTTTATTGCCAGCCTTGTTTTCAATCAATGGTTCTGCTCCCTTGTAAAGTTGCTTAGAACGCTTAGCTGCTACCATCGCCAGCAAAAAACGATTGGGAATAACTTCCAGACAATCTTCTACAGTAACACGAGCCATATCTTTCTCCTTAATTGATGGTCTTCTTTATTCTATTGACCCGGCCTGAAAATATCGGGTTTTGTGTTGGTGTAGGGGCGCGGTTTCCGCGCCCTGGGCGGGGCAAACCTGCCAAACCGTGCCAAA
>SLDV01000138.1 GCA_007125165.1 Geobacteraceae bacterium
CGTTCCTCATCGATCTTCAGCACGACATGCTCGATAGCCTTTCAACTCGTATTGTAGCCCCTCTCGTATCTCCTGAAACCGCCGGCCCGCCGATGAGAACCGTCAACCCGCTGATTTCCGTGGGCAGTGAGCAGTACATTCTAATGACGCAGCTCCTTGCGGCAATTCCGATATCAACCCTGAACAGCCCTGTCGGGTCGGTCCAGACGCAGAGAGAGGAAATTGTAGCTGCGATTGATCTGCTTTTTACAGGCATTTGAATTTTGTCAGGATCTGCGGGGACTGGCTCCGCAGGTGCCTGTCCCCCTTAGAGTTCATTTGCAGGGATATTCAGGATGTTTTGGATGAAGGTCAAGAGCATGAACCCATTAACAGGTTTATGGGTTTTATCCTGCCTATCCAGTACATCCCTGCAATAAGGGTTGTAAGCTTTTCCCACCCTCAGTCAGATTTTTTTAAGATGGATCGTGTATAGTGTTGGCGTCGTTTTACATATAAGGACTTGCGCAGGGTAGATATGACACAAGATGATAGACAATTTTTAAGCAGATGTTTGAGGATCAGGCTCTGCCGTTTCAGCGTCATCTGAGCGCTGCTGCCGAGTAACCTTGGGGACTGGCTCCGAAGGTGCCTGTCCCCTTCAGGAGAGGGGGAAACATGCCAAGGATCGCAAGACGATTGGTTGATGGAGGCATCTACCATATTCTTAATCGCGGCAACGGACAGAGAAGCGTCTTTCACAAAGATGGTGATTACCTGACCTTCATCGGCCTGTTGCAGCAGATGGGCGAGAATTACAAGATTCACCTTCTTGCCTACTGCCTGATGCCCAACCATTTTCATCTGCTTGTGAGGGCAGGAGAAGGGGCGGATCTCAGCAAGGGGATGCAGTGGTTCATGACAACGCACGTCAGGCGCTATCATCGCCACTATCGCACCAGCGGGCATTTGTGGCAGGGGCGGTACAAGAGCTTCGGCATCGAAGATGACGATCATCTGCTGACGGTCGCCCGCTACGTCGAAGGGAACCCGGTTCGCGCTGGACTGGTAAACTCGGCTGCCGACTGGTGCTGGTCGTCACACCGGGAACGCGTGGGACAGCATTGGGGCAGTCCCTCTCCAGCAAAGGGACTGTCCCATTCCCCCACGGTGCAAGGGCTATTGTCACCGCTGCCGATTCATTTGGGTAAAGACTGGACCAGCTTTGTGGACACTCCGCTGTCAGGGCTTGAGATGGCAAAAGTGAAGAAGCGCATCGATCGACAGACACAGGGACTGGCTCCGAAGGTTCCTGTCCCTGTGATCGAGGAAGATCAATAGAGGCTAGAGGCGGCCTCATTAAAAGGGGCCTGTCCCCCTCAGTAGTTCGGCGAAAAAGGCGAGAGGTCAAGACATGGACAAAGAGGTCATACTGAATAAGTTGCATCAATTTAAAATAAAACACGGCAGGGAATACGGTATTGAATCGCTAGGGCTTTTTGGTTCCTGCGCCCGTGGTAGTGCACATCATACCAGCGATGTCGATATTGTTGTTGAAACGAAGACACCTGATCCCTACGTTATTGTTCACATTAAGGAACAACTCGAACAAGATTTGAACTGCGCTGTTGATATTGTCCGGATGCGTAAAAACATGAATCAAATGTTAAAAGAAAATATTGAAAAAGATGTCGTATATGTCCAATAGGGAATTTCTCATTCAAGTGCTTTATCAAACCGAAGATGCTGTACGCAGGATCATCAAGCGCTTTGAGAATGTTGAATCCGTCGGTTATTTTACTGATACAGCAGAAGGGATGGAGAAGCTCGATGCCATCTGTATGCTACTTATCGCCGTTGGAGAAAGCCTCAAAAAAATCGATAAGATAACAGACAGAAATCTTTTTACTCGCTATCCCAATATCGATTGGAAGGGCGCCAAGGGTCTGCGTGATATCATTTCACATCATTATTTTGATATAGATGCAGAGGAAATCTACTGGGTTTGTGAGTATCACCTGCAACCGTTGGCTGATACGATCCGTCAAATGATCATTGATCTGTCTGATGAATCTTGAGTCTTTGCAACTTTAAAATCGACGCTGTCGCCACTGACTACAAAGTCCACCGTGACGACACCGAAGCCCATATTGGCGTGTATCGGGTGAAAGAGGGTTGAGCCTGATCCCTGAATTTTTTGTAAAATGTTAAAATGCAAGACGTGACCCCTAGGTAGACTCTAGGTAGACTAGGTCTTTACAAGACGTGACCCCTAGGTCTTTATCAACACCAGGCAGCTCGATGTAGAAGAAGCCCGTTATATGGTGCAGGGTTTTGGCGGTGTTATTACCCGCATGACTGTAAAACAGGCCAAGTATCTGAGAGCGGGGACTGGCTCCGCAGGTGCCTGTCCCCCTTTAATTCACTGACGGGTCGCGAGATGGCGAAGGTCAAGAAGCACATCGATCGACAGACGAAGGGACTGGCTCCGCAGGTGCCTGTCCCTGTGATCGAGGAAGGTCAATAGAGGTTAGAGGCAGCCTCATTAAAAGGTGCCTGTCCCCCTCAGTAGTTCTAGGATACTTAAGATGAAGGTCAAGAGCACTATCCTTTGGACTGGTTTTTCGGGGTTTTATCCTGCTTATCCTGTATATCCCTGCCATAATGCGGTATTAAGCTTTTTTTCGCCCTCATTCAGATATTGGAGTGATTATGGGAAAAGTAAAACGAGAAAATCTGGATGTGCAGCAGGTGGCTGACCGTCTCCGCCAGGAAATCCCACGTCTCCGCCAGGATTACGCTGTTCGATCCCTTGGCCTGTTTGGTTCCTACGTTCGCGGTGAGCAAACTCGCGGTAGCGATCTCGATGTTTTGGTTGAGTTTTCTGAGGTGCCGGGAATGCTGCGTTTTCTCGATCTTGAACGGGATATCTCGCATTTAGTCGGTATACCTGTCGACCTGGTGCAGAAGGAAGCCCTCAAACCTGCTATCGGCCGGCGAATCGAAAAAGAGGTTCTGCCGATATGAAAGAGCCTCGCTTGGTTCAAGATTATCTGGGCGATATTCTCGATGCAATGGACAAAGCTGAGGATTTCACTGGCTCAATGAGCCTTCAGGCGTTCAAGAGTGATGATAAAACCGTTTATGCTGTCATTCGGAGCCTGGAAATTATTGGCGAAGCAGCTAAAAAGGTACCCGCTCATTTGAGAAGGAGATTTCCTGATATCCCGTGGAAAAGCTTAGCGGGAATGCGCGACAAGTTGATTCATGATTATGTTGGAGTAAGTCTTGAGGTTGTCTGGCGAACTGTAAAAGAAGATATTCCGGCAGTACGGCCACGTTTGAACGAAATGCTGGATGCCGTTCGGGACGAAGAGGCTAATTCCCATTGACTGATAGCAAAGCTCAGCCTGTGGATTATCCTACCGCGTGTGTTTTCAAGGTGTTTACCGCGACAAAACGTATTTGCTTTTATCAGACTTGATTAGATTGTATCCGCGGCGAAATTTATTTTAAAGACTTTCACCCAAACGCCCTCTCAGTCAGATATTTTTCAGAAATTGGGTGTATAGTCGCAGATTCAAAATAATAACAGATGTGGGTAGAGCCTGGGTGGCTCCGCAGGTGCCTGACCCCTTACCAACTCACGGTTTTCAGGGACTGGCTCCGCAGGTGCCTGTCCCTGTGATCGAGGAAGATCAACAGAGGTTAGAGACAGCCTCATTAAAAGGTGCCTGTCCCCCTCAGTAGTTCCCTATAATCCGCATGAGTATCGTTATTGATTTGATATGTGTTTGAGAGAACACTATAAACAAACGACAAATGTTTTCTGGAGTTGATTACATGAACAAAAACTTTGCTTTAATCGGGGTAGGTGGTTACATCGCCCCACGACACATGAAGGCGATCAAGGAAACCGGCAACAATCTTGTTGCAGCATTGGACAAGAGTGATTCTGTCGGCATTATGGATTCATTCTTCCCGCAAGCTAATTTTTTTACGGAATTCGAGCGCTTTGACCGTCACGTAGAAAAATTACGCCGCGAAAATGCCGGTAAAGAAGTCAGCTATGTCAGCATCTGTTCGCCTAATTATTTGCATGATGCCCATATCCGGTTTGCGTTGCGTACTCATGCCGATCCTATTTGTGAAAAGCCATTGGTGTTGAACCCCTGGAATATCGATGCTTTGCAGGAAATTGAAGAGGAGACCGGTCGCAAGGTCAACACCATTCTGCAACTGCGGCTCCATCCCAGCATCATAGAGCTAAAACAACGAGTCGAACGTGAATTGCGGGAAAATCCTTGCAAAATCTTCGATGTCGACCTGACCTATCTTACCTCCCGTGGACGCTGGTATCACATCAGTTGGAAAGGGGATGATGATAAGTCCGGCGGCGTTGCTACCAATATCGGTGTCCATTTTTTTGATATGCTCAGCTATATTTTTGGATCAGTACAGAAAAATGTCTGTCATGTACGCAATCCGGATGTTGCCGCAGGTTACCTTGAGCTAGAACATGCCCGTGTGCGCTGGTTTTTAAGTGTGAGCGCCGATTATCTTCCGCAGGTTGCCAGGGATAACGGCCAGACAACTTATCGCTCCATTATCGTCAATGGTGACGAGTTTGAGTTTTCTGGTGGCTTCACCGACCTACATACCCGCAGTTACGAGGAAATCCTCGCCGGCAGGGGGTTCGGTATGGAAGAGGTGCGCAATTGTATTCAGATTGTGCATGATTTTCGTGTTTCAGATCCAATCGGTTTAGGTGATACTTCTCACCCCTTCTGTAAAAAGGTGAAATAAATCATGTCAGGGATAGCCAAGAGTGCCTTCATTCACGAAAGTAGTTATGTAGATGAACCTGTAACAATTGGGGAACAAACCAAAATCTGGCACTTCTGCCACGTGCTGCCGGAAACGGTTATTGGCGATAGATGTTCCTTCGGACAGAACTGCGTTATTGGTCCCCGAGTGAAGATTGGCAACAACGTCAAGGTTCAGAACAATATTTCGATCTACGAAGGGGTGGAAATTGAGGACGATGTTTTTCTCGGGCCTTCCTGCGTTTTGACCAACGTCACCAACCCGCGTTCCCAAGTGTTACGACGTTCCTTGTATGAAAAAACCCTGCTGCGTCGCGGATGTAGTATCGGAGCAAATGCAACGATCGTCTGCGGTATCACCATCGGGCGCTATTCATTCATCGGCGCCGGTGCAGTTGTTCACGCTGATGTGCCTGACTACGCCCTGATGCTGGGAGTCCCCGCCAAACAAAAAGGTTGGATGAGCAGGCATGGCCACGTTCTCAAAAATCCTGATGCAGATGGTGTCATGGTGTGTCCGGAAAGCGGACTGCGCTATCAGCTATCAACAATCAACCATCAACTGGTTTGTCTGGACTTAGACGAAGATTCCCCGTTGCCCGAAGAACTGGCCGTCGGTAAAGTAGTGTATGATGAGTTGAAAAATAGGTAATAGGTAATAGGTGATAGGCAAGGGGTGAGGGGTCATGGGTGAGGGGTTTAAGAGTCTGAAGGTATGGCAAGTGGCGAAGGATCTTGCCGTGTCTGTTTATAAGTTGACCGAAAGTGGGAATATTTCACGGGACTATGGCTTACGTGACCAAATTCGTCGCTCGTCGGTCAGTGTCTGTAGTAATATTGCCGAAGGAG